>DATEGN010000116.1:0-11661 GCA_035280125.1 Gemmatimonadaceae bacterium
CGCTTCAGCTATCGGATCTACACTGATCCAAAGGTCGGATCGAACGTGAGTTCGGAAATCTCGACGATCGACTCGGTGTCCGTCCGCGATTCCCTGACCGCGGTGGTGTGGTTCAAGCAGCGTCGCCCGGAAGCGTTTTACGACTTCGTATATCAGATCTACATCCTTCCGGAGCATATACTCAAGGACATCCCACCTGATCAGCTCCGCACGTCAGACGTCACACGAAAGGGTATCGGCTCCGGCCAATTTCGCCTGACGCGATGGGATGCTGGGCGACGCCTCGAGCTGACCGCGGACACGGGGAACTACTTCGGACGCGCCAAGCTGGATCGTGTCGTCTGGAGCATAGTGCCCGATGCGGGTGCGGCGCTCGCCCAGCTCCTCGGCGGTCAGGCGGACTTGCTTTCTCTCATTCCACCAGACCAGGTGCACCTCGTCGACAGCAGCAAGGCTAATCGAACGGTCTCGTATCCGAACCTGCAGTACGCTTTTCTCGGCTTCAATCTCGTCGATCCCAAGAACGCCGCTCGACCGCATCCGATCTTCGGCGATCGACAGGTTCGTCGCGCCCTCTCGATGGCACTCGATAGGAAAGCGATGTTGCAGAACGTATTCGGCCCGACGGGTAAACTCTCCTATGGGCCGTTTCCGCGAAGTATCTCATTCGCCGATACTACGGTTCGGTTGCTCCCGTACGACGTGAATGCCGCCAAAGCCCTCCTCGACTCGGCAGGCTGGCATGAGCCCTCGCCCGGCGGCGTACGACAAAAGAACGGGATTCCGCTCCGCTTTTCGCTTACGCTTCCGGTTTCGAGCCGGATCCGCGTCGCGTACAGCGTGCTGATTCAAGAGCAGCTGCGGCGCGTTGGCGCACAAGTCGATCTGGACCAGCTGCAGGTAAACGCATCGGGCAAGAAGATGTTCGATCGCAGCTACGACATGATGCTCATCGGGCTCTCGACAGACCCCAGTCCGAGCGGTTACAAGCAGCAATGGGGCTCGGCTGGTGCTCCGCCGGCCGGCCAGAACTTTACGGGCTACGCGAACTCGGCGTACGACGCGCTCCTCGATAGCGCTGTCGCAACCTTCGACATAGCGAAGCAGCGCGCCTTCATGCGCAGAGCTTTCCAGCTCCAAATCGACGACGCCCCAGCGGTCTGGCTCTACGATCCGAATACGATCATGGGAGTTCAGCGGCGCTTTCATCCCGCCACATTCCGCGCGGACAACTGGGCGGTGCATCTCGCCGATTGGACGGTACCACCTAACGAACGGATCGACCGCGACCGGATCGGCGTCGGCACGGCAACGCCATGAGCCGAGGTTGAGTGCGGCGGTACATCGCCGCCCGTCTCGCGCAATCGGTGATCGTCGTCGTACTCGTGACGACGATCAGCTTCTTCCTCGTTCGTCTCGCGCCTGGCGACCCGTTTTCATTCGTCGGCGACTTCTCGATGAGCGTGGCGGTACGCGACCAGCTGCGGTCACAGTTCGGTTACAACAAGCCGATGATCGAGCAGTTCGTACTGTTTCTCGGTAACGTCGCGCACGGGCGGTTAGGGTATTCCCAATCGATGCATCGCTACGTGGGCGACGTACTCGTCGACGTGCTGCCGCGCACGTTGCTGCTCATGGGCGTCGCGCTGCTACTCGCTTTCGTGATTGGTGTGGGCGTTGGCGCGCTACAAGCGCTTCGTCGCGAGTCGTGGCTCGACCGCGCGTTCTCCGGAGTGCTGCTGCTCTTTTATTCGATTCCGGATTTCTGGCTGGCGCTCATGGCACTCCTGGCCCTCGCCTATTGGCTGCCGATATTTCCCGCCGGCGGAATGATCGACCAGGTCATGCACGACTACATGTCGTTTGGTGGTCGTGTTCGTGACATCGTTTCGCATCTGATTCTGCCATCGATCACGCTCGCGCTCCTTAGCGCTGCAGGTATCGCGCGGTATCAGCGCGCGGCGCTCCTCGACGTACTGCCACAAGACTTCGTGCGTACGGCACGCGCTAAAGGGCTCGCAGAGGGACGGGTCGTGTTGAAGCACGCCCTTCGCAATGCGCTGCTTCCCGTGATCACGCTGATCGGCTTGATGCTGCCTACACTGGTCGGCGGCGCATTTTTCATCGAGAAAGTGTTCGCCTGGCCGGGAATGGGTTACGTAGCCGCCAATGCAATCGCCTCGCGCGACTACGACCTCGTCACGGGAAGCGTGATCGTTGGTGGAATCATGGTCACCATCGGCAGTCTCGTCGCGGACTTGTTGTATGCGGTCGCCGACCCGCGTCTCCGCGCCCGCTGAGCGGCTCGCCGCGGCAACGCTGGCGTCCTCGGTGACAACCATGCCGCCGACGCTGGAGTCGCCGTCACGTAGGGCGCACATAACGAGCGCGCTGTGGTGGTCGCTGGCATTGATTGCGCTACTCTGTCTCGTCGCGCTCTTCGCACCTGCGCTCGCGCCGCACGATCCGAACACGCAGCTCGACATCATCAAACTTCAGAATCAGCCGCCTTCGCTCGCCTATCCGTTCGGAACAGACCGGTACAGCCGCGACTTGCTGAGCCGCATGCTCTTCGGCGCACGGATCTCGCTTTCAGTTGCGATGCTCGCCGTATTGCTCTCGGCAACCGTTGGAACCGGGTACGGATTGATCGCCGGATACGCGGGCGGTCGGATCGACGCGATCATGATGCGCCTGCTCGACGCGTGTCTCGCAATCCCGCGCGTGCTCTTGCTCGTGGCGATCCTCTCGCTCTGGAGTCCCGTTCCGCTCATCACGCTGATTCTCGTGATTGGCTTCACGGGATGGTTCGAGGTCTCGAGGCTCGTGCGCGCCGAAGTACTCGGCGCCATGCAACGAGAATACGTGCTTGCGGCGCGCGCCCTTGGCACGCCTGCTTCGCGCATCGTGTGGCGACATGTGCTTCCGAATGTTCTCACGCCGGTTCTCGTCGCTGCCACGCTCGGTGTCGGCAACGTGATCATTCTCGAGGCTGGACTCTCCTATCTCGGCATTGGCGCCCGCGCGCCGACCGCGAGCTGGGGATCCATTTTCTATGATGGGAGCGATGCGTTCCAGGCGACGTGGTGGATCGCGCTCTTTCCGGGGCTCGCGATCATCATCACCGTGCTGGCGTTCAATACGTTCGGATCTGCCTTGCGCAACGCGCTGGATCCGCAACAGGTTGCGAGCACCAAGACACGGTGACAAGCATTCACTCCTCTCGCATGGCCGATCCTCTTCTGCAAATCCAGAATCTGCGCACGTTCTTCTACGGCGACGCCGGTGTGTCGCGCGCCGTGGATGGCATCAGTTTCTCGATTGCATCTGGAGAGACGGTCGGACTCGTCGGCGAGTCAGGGTCCGGCAAGTCGGTCACGGCGCTCTCCGTGCTACGCCTCGTTAGGGCGCCCGGACGAATCGAGGCGGGCAGTCGCATCCTCTTCGAGGGCCGCGACCTCGTCGCCATGGACGAGCGCGAGCTGCGCGCGGTGCGCGGGGCCAAGATTGCGATGGTGTTCCAGGAACCGATGACCGCGCTCAACCCGGTATTCACCGTCGGTGAGCAGATCGCGGAGGTCGTACGCATTCACGGGAAGGCGTCACGTCGTGAAGCATGGAACCGCGCTGTCGAGATGCTACAGATAGTTGGCATTCCTTCGCCCGCACAGCGGGCGAAGGAATACCCGCATCAGCTTTCTGGTGGAATGCGGCAGCGCGTGGTCATCGCGATGGCGCTCGTGATGAACCCGTCGGTCGTCATCGCCGATGAGCCGACGACTGCGCTCGATGTCACCATCCAGGCGCAGATCCTCGAGCTGCTCCAACAGCTGCAGAGCCGGTTCGGGACCTCGATTCTCCTCATCACGCACGATCTCGGGGTCGTCGCCGAAACGGTGTCGCGGGTGATCGTGATGTATGGCGGCGAGATCGTCGAAGAGGCACCGGTGAAGACGCTCTTCGCCGAACCACACCATCCCTACACCGAAGGATTGCTCGCGGCGATGCCACGACTGGGCGAAACACGCGAGCGATTGCGAACCATTCCCGGTACGGTGCCGCCGCCGACGCGCTGGCCCAGCGGCTGCCGGTTTCACGATCGTTGCCCTTACGCGTGGGAGCGCTGCACGAGCGAGCACCCTTCGCTCTATCAGGTCGGAAGCGGGCACGTCTCGCGCTGCCACCTCGCGCAGGAGCCGGAGCGCCGAAAGCATCCGCACGAGCCGCTCGTTCTGCAACAGGCGCAACGCACGACGACCTCATGACTGAACCGCTGCTCTCCGTCTCGAATCTGACAAAGCACTTCCCTGTCGGCGGAGGACTTCTTGGTCGCCGACGAAATCCCATTCGCGCGGTCAACGGCGTGTCGTTCGACGTGCACGCCGGAGAAACTCTTGGCCTCGTCGGCGAATCGGGCTGTGGTAAATCGACGACGGGCCGTGTGATATTGCGCCTTCTCGAGCCCACGTCGGGCTCTGTCCGCTTCGACGGCCAGGACATCTTCGCGCTCGATTCTACCTCACTCCGGAAGATGCGACGGAAGATGCAGATCATCTTCCAGGATCCCTTTTCCTCGCTCAACCCGCGCATGACGATTGGGGCAATCGTGCGGGAGGGCCTAACGATTCACAGGATCGCCGAGGGTGCGGCCGCGGATGCGCGGGTGCGCGAGCTGCTCGATGAGGTCGGGCTCCGACCCGAGTATGCCTCGCGCTATCCGCATGAATTCTCCGGCGGCCAACGGCAGCGCGTCGGCATCGCGCGCGCGCTGTCGGTCGAGCCAAGCTTCATCGTATGCGACGAGCCGGTTTCCGCTTTGGATGTGTCCGTCCAGGCACAGGTCGTCAATTTGCTTCAAGATTTGCAGAAAGAGCGGGGCCTTTCGTATTTGTTCATCGCCCATGATCTCTCGGTGGTCGAGCACATCGCCGACCGCGTCGCCGTGATGTATCTCGGTAAGATCGTCGAGCTCGCCTCGGGTGAAGATCTCTATCGCGAGCCGCTGATGCCGTACACCCAGGCGCTGCTGTCCGCCGTGCCGGTTCCGGATCCAGACGTCAAAAAGTCACGGATTGTCCTCACGGGCGATGTCCCATCCCCTGCGAATCCGCCGACCGGCTGTGTCTTTCACCCGCGCTGCTCGCATCCACAAAAGGATGCTGCCTGTTCCGCCATTGTTCCGCCACTCGAGGAGAAGGCGCCCGGACACTGGGCGGCATGCATCAAGCAGCCACCGACCACGGTGAGCTGGGAGCAACAACACGCGAGCGGGGGTACGAAGCCCCCAGAGCGCTATCTGCCGGTGATAGGTATCGAGGCTCGCGCATAACGCACCCCAATGGAATAACCCACATGGCGATCAACCAGAAGCCCGTCTTCGATCAGCCACAGGCCGGCAACGCCACGGTAGATCTGCCGCCTAACGACTTCTCGCAGTACACCCGGGATCGTCGCTTCTTCGGGCAGCCGCGCGGGCTGGCAACGCTCTTCTTCACGGAGATGTGGGAGCGGTTCTCGTTCTACGGGATTCGCCCGCTCCTCGTGCTTTTCATGACCGCCGCACTCGCCCAGGGCGGCTTCGGCTTCGACCGGAACACGGCGAGCTCCATCGTCGGGATCTATGCGTCATCGGTCTACCTGTCGTCGTTGCCAGGCGGATGGATCGCGGATCGCTGGCTCGGTCTGCAACGGTCAGTGTGGTTCGGGGGCATTTTCATCGCGCTCGGCCACGTCGCGATCGGGCTGTCCGCGTTTTTCGCGCATAGCGCATTCTTCCTTGGTTTGGTTTTGATCGTCATCGGCACCGGGCTGCTCAAGCCGAACGTGTCCGCGATCGTCGGCGATCTGTATCCGGAAGGTGGTTCGCGACGCGACGCGGGCTTCTCGATCTACTACACCGGCATCAATCTTGGCGCCTTCCTCGCCCCCCTCGTGACTGGCTTCCTCGGTGAGCGAGTGGACTGGCACTGGGGCTTCGCGTCGGCGGGCGTCGGCATGCTCTTCGGGCTGATCACGTTCCGCGCGATGGCACCGAACACGCTCGGCCCGATCGGCCTCAAGCCAAACGGTACGGTCGAGGAGCAGCGACGCGTTCGATCGCTCTCCTTCGGGCTGCTGGCGATCGTCGCACTGGCCACGATTCTTTGCATGGCAGGAGTGATTCGCATCAACGCCGTCGCCGTCGCGGAGAATTTCGCGGTCGTGATTCTCGGTCTCGCCCTCGTCTACTTTGCGTATCTCTTCTTCTTCGCGGGCCTCAACGGAAACGAGAAGAAGCGCGTTGCGGTGATCATCGTGCTCTTCGTCTTCGCGACCATCTTCTGGAGCGCCTTCGAGCAAGCGCCAACGTCGCTCAACCTCTTCGCCCGCGACTTCACGGATCGCCGCATCTTCGGCTGGGAGTCTCCGACGACATGGATGCAGGCCGCGAACTCGGTATTCGTCATCGTTCTCGCGCCTGTGTTCGGTGTGCTCTGGCTCGCGCTTGGAAAGCGCGGGAAAAATCCTTCGAGCCCGGCGAAGTTTGCCTTCGGGCTCTTCGCTGCAGGCGTTGGATTCTGGGTCATGCTGATTGCCTCGAATCGGGTGATCGCGGGCGGGCCGGCGACACGCGTGTCGATGTGGTGGCTGACGATCAGCTATCTGTTCCAAACCTTCGGTGAGCTGAGCCTGAGCCCAGTCGGTCTCAGCTCGATGACGAAGCTCGCGCCGCGCAAGTTCGTCGGCCAGATGATGGGCATCTGGTTCATGGCGTCGGCGTTAGGCAACCTGATCGCCGGAATCGTCGGCGGCCATGTCGATCCGAACAACCTCAAGGAGATGCCGGAGCTCTTTCAGCGCACGGCGATGTCGCTGTTCATCGCCGCCGTCGCTTGCGCCGCGCTGATCGTGCCGATTCGGAAGCTGCTCGGGGCGTCGGACGGGAGTGAAGGCACGCTGGCGTAAGGTGCCAGCACCTGCACGTCAAGGCCAATTAAAAATTGAGGACGGCACGGTCTTCTCCCGCGCAATCTGAACGTCGTCCGGCTCCCGCCAGAAGAACGTCGTTTGATCGTTGCTCGTTATCCGGAGCTCGAGACGACGTGGGCCCGCGGGGTTGATCGGCACGGCGATATCGAGCCGCCAGAGTCGCGCTGACCTCGGCGGCACGCTTGCGAGGACGCTGAAGCCAACCGATGCGCGCAGGGGCGTCGATTGCCCGAAGGGTACGTCCCCAGCCCAGAGGCGTCCGGCGTCGGCGAAGAAACCGACGCCCGCATCGCCCAATCCGAAGGGCCGACCAACCACGTAGCGATCCTCGACGCGAACGATGGCCCGTTGACCTCCGGGCGTTGCCTCGTCGGCGTAACCACGGACACCGCCGCGCTGTGCGCCCAACGTGAGCGCGAACGGGATCCGCAGGCGCCAGCCGCTGCTCCATTCCAGCGACGCGATCGCCGTCTGCCAATCGCTGACCTTGACGTATTGCGTCGCGCGTCCGCTAGTGACCATGCCGTCCCACGCATTCAGGTCATTGCTGTGCCGCGCCTCGCCCTGCATCTGCAAGCGCAGCGCGGTCTTGTCTCGGGCGGCGCCGACGTACAGATCGCCCGACATGAAGACGTCGTCGTCACGCGCGCCGAGCATCGTTAGGCTCCGGCCGAACTGTGTGCCGAGCTGGAATCCGACCGGTATGTCCTGCGTCGCCGTGAGTGCATCGAATCCCGTGACGCGCACGAACCCGATGTCGCGAACACCCCAGAGTACGTTCGCCCGCGCGATGCGATGTTGGCTGTACCGATTCGCGAACGCAGAGGTCGTGTCGACGAGCGGCCCAGCAGGAGTCACCAGGATCGGCCTCAGACCTGGCACTTCCTGCTCGCCGGCGATCGACGCGCCGAACAAGTTCAATCGTCCCGGCGGCCCAACGCGGACGAGTCCTCCGATGTTGAAGAAGTTTCGCTGCGAGTTGAACGCGTGCTGGATATCCTGGCTGGTCGAGAACAAGACATAGTCATCCGTCGAGCCGGCCAGCGCGTTCCACGCGAGCTGCTGCAGATCCGTGAGAAACGGGTGTGTCGAGGAAATGACGATGTGATTCCCGAGTGGATCCTGTTGCGCCTCGAAATTCAGTATGTACGGCAGTGCGCCGAGTTGATAATCCGTGAATCGAATACCGAAGCCGTCGCGAAAGTTGGGATCGTGTCGCCAATTGCCGGCGAGAAGAAGGCCGCCTCCACCGAGGTTCGAGCTGCCGACGCGCGCCGACGTGAGAAAAGGGCTGGCCGAGCTTACCGTCCCGGCGATGATCGCCGACGTCTCGTCGATCGTTCGGACCTCCAGGTCCACCGCGCCGCTGTCGGCCGGATATGCGAGTACGGAGGCGTCAGCGAGAAATGGCTGGGCGCGCAGAATGCGCTCCGACTCCAAGCGCCGGAGCTCAGTACACGTGTCGCCACGCCCCATCAACAAGTAGCGGCGAATGAGATCCGGGCGTGTCGTTGCGTGAACCGATCGCGCGATCTCGGCGACGACCGGCACGCTACGCAGCGCGGCGATCGTGGGCGCGAAGGCATGAATGACGATATCGTTGACGCGTTGCCCCGTGCACGAGACCGGCCTGCGTGTGGCGTCGCCACTGGGTTGCGCGCGCACACTGTCTTGCGCCTTGACCGCTGACGCGAGTGCCGAAGCGAGTAGCGTCGAAACGCCCCTGAGCAGTGCGAGGCGCGTTCGGCGCATGGCCTGAGAAGCTATTTGCCCATACGGCGCTTCAGCTCCTCGAGCCTACGCGCCGCGTCCGCCTCGTGATCCGCGCGAGTGCGCGAGCGCGAGAGACCGTCGATCTCGTCGCGCAACGTCTCATTCTTTGCTTGGCCGAGATCTGATTCGACCTCGTCCATGGCCGCTTTCATGGCTGCGGCGCTGCTGCGTTCGCCGCTCGACGGAATGCCCGCCGCCGCAGCGCGAAGCTCTGACATCATCTGCGTGACGTCGCGCTCGGCCAACGTCAGCTCGCTTTCCTGAGCCTCGAGCTTTCTCCCTAGCACTTCGACGCGCTCGCCATGCATTTGTTCGTACTGGCCGGCGATGCGGACGGTCTCGGCGTCGCCGACTTGTTCTGCGAGCTTCTTCCGGCGTTGAACGGTCTCCAGTTCGCGTCGCTCGACTTCGAGTCGCCGTCGCGATTTCTCGAGGGCTTCCCGGAGGTCCTGTAAGCCGACCTTTGCCTGAACGAGCGTATCACGCATGCGCGAGACAATTTCACGCCGCTCTTCCGGCGGCGTGGAACGCGACAACAGTTCGTCAAGCGATTTTCGTAAACTCTCGAACACGGCTCCGTGGCCTCGGTAGCAGAGCGGGCTTAGGATAGTGAAGCGCGCAACATTTGTCATGGGTGGTGGTTGGTAGTTGGGTACCAACGACCAACCCCCATCCCCGACTCCAGCAACCACAGTGTCCAAATCCACACGCGTTGCCGTCACTGGTACGACCGAAATCATTCGCGGTGCGCCCCGAGTGCGCGTGAATCTCGCGTACACCGAAGCGCTCACGAAGATCGGTCTGGTGCCACTGGTCGTGCCCCCACTCATGGCGACCACCGCGTCAGCTATTCTCGACGGCGTTGACGGCCTCCTCGTCACGGGCGGCGAGGACGTTGCGCCGGCGAGGTACAGCGAGGAGCCCCATCCCACTGTCGAAATCCACGAGGGACGCGACGAAAGCGAAATAGCGTTGATCCTCGAGGCGCGCCGTCGCCGCATGCCGACGCTCGCGATCTGCCGCGGTATCCAGGTCGTGAACGTGGCGTTTGGCGGTTCGCTCGTGCAGGATATTCCGAGCCAACGCCAGACTGCGATCGATCACGATCCAGATGGGAGACGTGACGAGCGGGTTCACGAAGTTCGCGTTGAGACGCCGTCGAACCTCGCGAAAGCACTCGGTACAGACTGCCTGACGACGAACTCCTTTCATCACCAGGCGCTGGCTCGTATCGCAAAAGAGCTCCGCGTCACCGCACGGGCATCCGATGGTATCATCGAGGGCGCGGAATCCTCAGACCCGAGTTGGTGGATGCTTGCCGTTCAATGGCATCCCGAAGAGCTCACGGAAACTCCCGAGCCGTGGGACCGGAACCTGTTCGCGGCTTTTGCTCGCGCGGTGGGTCGTGAATCGTGAGTCGATCCACGATTCACGACTAAGACGCCAACTTCCACATCGTCTCGTCCTTCACCTGGCGCATCAGTCGCTCTGGCGTGTGCACGCTCGGGAAGAACAACCAGTCACTGAGCGAATTCAACGCGAGGCGAAGTAGGCCGAACCGATCTGCGGCCGCCGCGTAAAGCGGCGCCAGCCCGTGCTCCTCGGCCAAACGGTGCTCCGCGGCGAGCTGAAAGCCGCGACGACCCATCTCCTCATAGTAACCGAGGTGCGGTCCACCACGATTCCATCGACGTTGCTCGAGGTAATCCGGAAAGATCCCACTCACCCATAGCGCGTAATTGCCGAGGTGCGCGCGCACGAGCAAGCTGCGTCGCGCATCGGGATCGTTCACGTCGTGATACAGATCGGCAAGCGCCGCATACACCTGATCGTCGCTCTCGCCGACGCGCGCTGAACGATCGCGCACGCCAAAGTGCACGACGATTGCCGCAACGTAATCGGCCAACGAGCGGTCGCCTTCACCGAGCCGGCGCAGGGCCTGTCGCACCATCACGTACGCGAATAGTGGAAAGGACGCGTGCGCACCAGCCGGCGATCGCACGAGTGCGATGGGCAGTCTCGGATCATCGAGCAGCGCATCGATACCATCGTTTGCCAGGCGCGCTTCGAGCTCACCCAGCTCTGTGTCCGAGCCGTGTGAAAGAATGCGCATCGCCAACTGTGCGTCGTTGCGCGTGAGATGCTGTCTCGTATTCGCGAGAATCATGAGGCAGTTACCTCCGTCGCTTGCTAATACCCCGCAGGTCGCTTGCGTGTACCAGGCAGGAGCGCACACGCGCGAAAAAAGCAGGTGCTATACCGCGGACGGGACGCAGCGCCGAAAAGCAATAACTCTGGCACTCAGTGCTGGCGAGTGCTAATCGATTGTGTGACCACTTCGCTCGTCGGTCGCGTCGACCGGTTCGCCACCGCGAACCCGGATTCCAACATCAGCTCTGCGACGCGAGCCAGTTTGTCGTATTCGATCCTCTGTGGCTCGTCGACAGTCAACGAGTGATCGCCGTCCCAAGGCGTCGAGAACAAGATGACGGGGATCGCGCGCTTCGCGTAGTTGTACTGATCGCCGCGCTCGTACACGTCGTCGGGATCATCGGGATCATCCCATTGGCGATCGATGTGGAATGGCGTGAGGAGCGCACGATTCACCGAATCCACAACGATGCCAACACGCCAGCTCAAATAGTTAGGCGCGGCGCGTGGCCCGATCAGCGACACCGTGTTCTCACCCGTTCCTGCAATTGCCTCAGCGTTGAACTCGGTCACGATGGAATCCAGCGGCAGGGTGGGATGCGCGGTAAAATATGTCGAGCCTAACAAGCCCTTCTCGGTTCCGACGTGCCAGATGAACAGAACTGATCGCCTCGGCCGCAGATACGACATCTGCCGCGCGATGGCGAGCAACGCCACACTGCCTGAAGCATCGTCGTTAGCGCCGTTCGCGATCGTGTCGGTCTTCGA
>DATEGN010000117.1:0-3770 GCA_035280125.1 Gemmatimonadaceae bacterium
CGCCGCGGCCGCGAGCTCGCCACATTGCTCGGGCGTCAGGTGCTCGCGGATGGCCATGGTGCTCGGAAGCGAGCACTCGCACACCAACAGATCGCCCCCTGCGCCCAAGCGCCCAAGCGCATCGTCCGGACCCGTGTCGCCTGTATAGACCACGCGCCACACACCGCGCTCGATGGAATATGCTACGCTCTCCAGGGTATGTGGAACCTTGAACGCCGAAAGTCGAGCCGGAGACAGCTCGATGGACTCGTCGGGAGCGATCTCCCGGACGTTGAGCGGGAAACCCGGCTTCGTACAGATATCCGGCGCAACCTCGCTCGCCGCTGAGCGCGACGGTTCCTGTGCCGAGCGTCGTGAAGCGAGGGCCGATCACACGGGTGCCGCAACCGTATCCACTGTCGACCGCAAATCGCCCGATGTCACGCCGTCCACTGTTGGCATGTCGTCGACGATCGCGCCGCGCATGCGCACGCTCACGATGGACGAGACGCCAGGCTCTTGCATCGTCACGCCGTACACCGCATCCGCCGCCTCGGTCGTCGTGCGCGGATTGTGGGTGATGACGATAAACTGCGTGCGGGTCTTGAACTGATTGAGCATCCTCACAAACCGGCCCACATTGGCGTCGTCTAGCGGGGCGTCCACTTCGTCGAGGAGGCAGAATGGACTTGGCTTCGTGAGAAAGATGCCAAAGAGAAGCGAGAGCGCGACGAGCGCGCGCTCACCGCTCGAGAGCAGGTGAATTCGCTGTGTCCGTTTTCCTCGTGGCGACGCGTGGATCTCGATGTCGCAATCCATCGGAGCTTCCGGATTCTCGAGGCGCAGATCGCACTCGCCGCCGCCAAAGAGCGACAAAAAAATCTGCCGGAAGTTCTCCCGAACCTGTGTAAACGTCGCGAAGAACAGCTCTCGTGCCGTCGCGTCGATCTCGCGGATTGCTTGCTGCAGCGACTGCTTCGCTTCAGCCAAGTCGGCGCGCTGCGTCGTTAGGAATTCGAAGCGCTTCGACGTTTCCTCGTGCTCCTCGATCGCCAGCACGTTAACGGGGCCGAGTGCCTCGAGTTGTTGGCGAAGCATTTCGGCTTCTTCCCGCAGCGCGTCATCCTCGAGCTCGACGGGCGGCAGTCCCTCGAGCATCTCCTCGAGTGATCTGCGCCACTCCGCCTCGAGTCGTTCGCGAATTGCCGTGCGGCGCCCCGAAAGCTCGGTGAAGCGCATCTCGGCGCGATGCAACTCGTCGCTCATGGCGCTGGATTGGTGACGAACTTCATCGAGCGCATGATCCGCGGCCGTCAGCGCCTCGTCGGCATCGACTACGCCGCGTTCAGCGCGTGCGAGCCGCGCTTCGCCGTCGGCAAGTGTTGCTTCACGAGTCTCGAGGTCGAGCTGCCACGCTGCCATCTGATCCGCGAGGACGCTGTCGGCTTGCGACAGATCGGTGAGCTCTGCGCGCAGCGCGCCGAGTCGAGCCGCGGCCGAGTCGAGCTCCTCGCTCAGGCGACGTTCGCGATCGACGGCCACCTGAAGGCGCGCCTGTGCTTGCGCCTCCTCGACTTGGAATCGCGTGCGCAGCTCGCGAGCCTCTTCCTGCGCGCGTTCAGCCTGGCCCAACCGCAATCGCGCCTCCCCGATTTCGCTATCGGCGGAAGCGAGGACGATGCGGAGCGATGCGGCCTCGGCGTCCAGCGTGCCTAACCGCTGCGCAAGCTCCTCGTGGCGCGTGCGCAGCCGGTCGGCCAGGGCGTCGGCTTCACGAACTTCGCGTTCGGAACGCTGCAGACGACGCTCGAGCTCACCGTGATGATCCGTGGTGCGCCGCACTTCCTGTTGTGCAGCGGCCATCGCGTCCGCAGCGTCGGCCAATCGCTGTGCGGTTTCCTGAGTTGCGATGCGAAGCGAATCGACCGTCGCGCTCGCCTGTTGCCGAGCAACCTCGCTGGCGGAGAGCTCGGCGCGTAACGCGTAGAGCTCAGCACGCCGACGCAACGGGCCAGGGCCTCCACCTTGTCCGGGCAGCCATACCGCCCCTCGTGCGTCGACGAATGCCCCCCCTTGCTCGAGCGCGCGAACGCCGCCGAGCAGTGTCCGCACCCAGCTGCCAGCAGCAGGTGTCGAGTCGACGATTGCGGAAAGCGAGTCGCTCGCACTGCTCTCTGGCGACGGTGCGGCATCCAACGGAAGAAGCAGCAGCGCCCCGGGATTCGCCTCGACATGCCATTCGCGCACTGCTTGGGCCGTGGCGGCGTCGCGCACCAGCACCGCGTGCACGGTTGCGCCGAGGAAACGCTCGACGAGAAGCGCCGACGCTTGATCCGCCGTAATGAAATCGCTCAAAGGACCAAGGACAGCACCCTCGCCAAAGCGATCGCGTTCCTTGAGAAGCCGCGCCGCGGCCGGCGCGAGACCGACGCGCTCGCGTTCGAGCCCTTCGAGCGCGTGCACCTTTCCTTGAAGCGCGACAAACGCTTCGTCAGCGCGGAAGAGCTCAGCTCGCGCCGCGGCCTCGCGCTCCCGCATCTCGCGATCGATGGCACGCGCTGTATCGAGCTCGGTGGTTGCGACGCCAAAACGGGCCACGGCATCGACGGCAGCCAGGGCTGCTTCATCGCGCTCGCGTCTCACGAGCGAGAGCGCGTCCGCGAGCTGTGCGCGCTCGGCGTCGAGTGCGTCGGTGCGTTGCGCGATCTCGTCCAGCTCGCGCCGGGCGCGCTCTCGATCGTGATCGACGCGGAGCGTGCGGTCGTTTGTGTCGCGAAACTGCCGCTCGGCATCTTCTACGGCGGCCCGCGTCGCGGCGACGAGACTGCGCGAGGCTTCTTCTTCCTGCTGCCGTCGCTCGAGCTCGTCCCGTGCGCTGGCGACGGCCTGCGAATGCTGTTCGCGTTCCGCCGAGGCGTGCTCACGATCGTCGGCGATGCGCTGACCGTGGGCGCTGCCTTCGCGCTCCTCTGCCTCCGCCCGCTGACGACGCACAACGGCGTTCCGCTGCCGCTCCTCGGCAACCGCCATCTCGGAACGAATCTGTTGCACCTGTTCACGCTGAACCGCGACGAGACGCGACAGTTCAGCGCGCTGCGCTTCGGCCGCCGTGCGTTGCCCGTGTGCTTCATCGCGAGTACGCTCGGCTTCCGCCGACACACCATCGACGTTCGGCAGCTCGTCGCGAAGTACGACGACTCGAGCTTCGAGACGTTCCAGCTCCTCGCGCCACGCCGCCATCTCACGGGATGCGAGATTGAGCTCGACCGCAAAACGACGCTGCGTGAGCTCCGCGTGCCGTTCGGCGCGCTTGCGTTGGCGCGCCAGCGACCGGACTTGCGTCTGTACTTCCGCGATCAGGTCATCGAGACGCTGGAGATCGACCGTCGTCTCCTCGAGACGCCGTTCCGTTGTGCGACGCCGGTCGCGGTAGAGGCCAACACCCGCCGCCTCCTCGAACAACTCGCGACGATCGTCCGGCCGGTCGGAGAGCAGCGCGTCGATCATCTTGGCTTCGATGACGACACCCGTATCGGCGCCGAGGCCGGTCCCGCGAAGCATGTCGGCGATGTCGCGCAGTCGCGCCGGTGTCCTGTTTATAAAGTACTCACCTTCACCCGAGCGAGAGAGTCGCCGAGTAATCACGACTTCGCGGAATGGTACGGGCAGCGAGCCATCATCGTTCTCGAAGTGTAACGACACTTCGGCAAGGTTCACCGGACGTCGCGCTGATGAGCCCTGGAAGATCACCTCATCCATCTTCGAGCCACGCAGCAGCCGCGCGCGCTGCT
>DATEGN010000118.1:0-6583 GCA_035280125.1 Gemmatimonadaceae bacterium
CATCGGAGGGCGGCCCTTCACCCAGGAGCCGCTCACACTCCCAACGGAATCATCGAATGCGCGACTGCCATTGCTGCGCGTTCGTACGTTCCAGCCGAAGACGGCTTGGTAGAATGCCATCGATCGGTCGATGTCGACCGAGGGAATCTCGATGTAGCACACCTTCCCGTTATTTCGCGACGGAGACATCAACCCTCTCTCGAGAAGTAGACGTGCTCACGATAGCGTGGCCCGGCGAGCATGTCTTGTAGAAAAAGGTCACTTCGACGGCACTGGCACGTGATTGCGGGCTTCTACCGAGCTTGGCTTGTACGCTGTTGGAGTAAGTCCAGTCAGCTCGCGACAATCGTGGACGAAGTGTGCCTGATCGGTGTAGCCGTGATCGAGCGCCAGTCCCCAGACGTGCTCGAGGTCGACGAGGCAGTCCCTCGCCTCACTGAGCGGCATTCGAGAAAAGGCCGCGGCGCCGCGCAGCGATGATGCGGACATGGGGCGAAGATAGCCCTGTTCGAGTGTGGCCGCGAATGTGCTGGTGCCGGTGTGCACGAGAATGGGAGTAGCGCGTTCTATTCGTCGATGAAGGAGTGGTTCCCATGTCCACGCCACAACCATTGGAGTCCAGCAGCTGGCCTGGTGCAACGCGAATCGTCGTGGTGGGCGGCGGCGTCGGAGGCCTTGCCGCGGCTCGTCATCTCGATCGGCACCTCGCTCGCCGGCGCGATGTCGAGATCACACTCATCAGTCGCGACAACTTTTTTCTGCTCAGCCCACTCCTCTTCGAGGCATGCTCGGGCGTGCTCGAGACGCGCCACTGCGCGCAGCCGATTCGTCCGTGCCTGCGACGCGTCCGCTTTCTCGAAGGCACGGTGAAGAGCGTCGACGTCGAGCGCTGCATCGTGAACGTGATCCTCGCCGACGACGCCCTTCACGAATTGCCGTTCGATCACGTCGTCGTCGCGCTCGGCGCATCGACGAATCTCACGCTCATCCCAGGTTCGGAGCACGCGCGCACGTTCAAAACCGTCGCCGATGCGCTCATCCTCAGGAACCATCTCATCGAGCGACTCGAGCGCGCATACGTCGAAACGAATCCTCATCGCCGGCAGGAACTCTTGACGGTCGTCGTAATTGGCGGAGGTCTCGTCGGCGTCGAGTTGTTAGGCGAGCTGTCGGCGTTTCTGCGGGATGAGGCCCGATACTATCCAGGGATCAAGGAGCGAGAGATTCGCCTGCACCTCTTCGAGGCGGGCAAGCGCCTGATACCGGAATCCAAGCCGATGCTTGCGGAGTACGCCGCAGAGATACTGCAGCGCCGAGGCGCCGAACTGCATCTCTCCACGCCCGTTACCGCAATCGAGCCAAACGCCGTTCGATGGAGTGACGGCGTCGTGAAGGCGGACACGATCGTTCTTGCGCCTGGCATCGTGCCTAACGCGGTCGCCTCTGCAATGGAGGTCGAGCGTGACCGAAAAGGCCGCATCAAGACGGAGCCGACATTGCGGAGCGTCAGTCACAAGCACGTGTGGGCGTTCGGTGATTGCGCCGCGACGCCCTCGCCGGATGGCGGCATCTATCCAGCGCTCGCGCAACATGCCGTACGCGCGGCGCGCATCGTCGCACGCAACGTTGCCGCCGTTGTCGAAGGGAAAAAGTTGGCGCCATTCGTGTTCGAGTCGCTCGGCACGATGGCAGCCTTCGGGCACACACGCGCTGCCGCGGACGTGCGCGGTCTGGAGATTCGAGGATTCTTTGCGTGGTGGCTGCGCCGAACATACTATCTCTTTCAAATGCCACGCTGGGATACGCGTTTGCGCATCGCGCTCGATTGGACAGTGTCGCTGTTCTCGAAGCCAGATCTGACGAAGGTCGATCTCGCGAACGAACGCGAGCAGGAGCGCCGCAACGGCGCTGCCGGCGCTCGGCTTTCGCCGGCAGTGGAGCTGAGCCTGGCTGGCGGGGACGGGCCCGTCGTCGAAAAGCTCGAGCCATCGCTCAGCGACTCGAACCATTGAGATATGCCACAGCCAACGACGACGCGCGACTCGAGCGAACGGTTCTCCGCGACGGGCAACTCATTCAGCGTGCACGAGTGGCGCGGCAGCGGGCCGGCGATCATGCACGTACATCATGCCGATGACGAAGCCTGGCATGTACTCCAGGGCGTTCTTCGGTTCCAGTTCATCGATCGCACGGTCGAGGTCGCAGCAGGCGGGACCATGTTTGTGCCGGCCGGCGTCGCGCACACGTATGAAGCGATCGACGCGCGTTATCTCATCATCCTCACGCCACGGCTCGACGCCTTGATCAAGGCGCTCCAAAGCGAAAGAGACCG
Source organism: Gemmatimonadaceae bacterium (assembly GCA_035280125.1). Lineage (GTDB taxonomy): Bacteria > Gemmatimonadota > Gemmatimonadetes > Gemmatimonadales > Gemmatimonadaceae > AG2. The sequence goes on from DATEGN010000118.1 coordinate 2,333, forward strand.
TAGCCAGCACGCCGCGATCTATCGTGCTCATGAATCGGCGATCGTGCTGGAACGCTAGTTGAACGGACTCACTCTGATGGCTCTCAGCCTGGAGTGAATCGATGGCGGACCGAACCGACAACACGCGCGACAACGATCATCACCGTCGGGACTACGACTATGGTGCCGATGACGTCAGAGCCTCTGAAGCCTGGTGGGACTACGCGCGTGACTATCCGCCACCCTGGTTTCGCCATCAGCGGCCGCGTCGCGGACCTTATGTCGGCATCGGTCCGAAAGGCTATCACCGCACCGACGAACGCATCCAGGAGGAGATCAGCGACCGTCTGATGATGCACCCGGACGTCGATGCGTCGGACATCGAGGTCCACGTCGCAAACGGGATCGTCACGTTGAGGGGAACGGCCGAGGACCGGCACCAGAAACGCATCGCTGAATTCATCGCCGAGGATGTCGCTGGGGTCGACGACGTGAATAACGAGCTCAAGGCGCGCCACGGCTTCTGGGCGGGACTGAAGGGTGAGCGCGCCGTGGAACGCGTTAAGCACGACGACTTGCCGGACGTTGGCGCGCCGTCGACGATGGGGAGCCGCATCAACGCCGCTCGCGGCGCTGCACATCGCGAGGAGGACGCACGGTGACTGCTGCCAAGCGGCGGTGGTCGTCGTACGTGACCAAGCACAGCAACGCGCTGGACCTCGACCGCAGCGTTTTCACCTGGAAGGATCCGCGGCGAATTGCTCTCTCGCTCAAGCGCTCGGCGGAGCACAGCCACCGCCGCAAGAGCGATCCCTATCGCTCGGCGATGTCGATGTTGACGTTCTACATCAATCGCGCCGGAACCAACCTGAGCACGAGCCAGCTTCGCGTGCTCGAGCGCGCGAAAGTCGAGCTGCGACGAGTCTTCGGGAGGGTAGAGGGCAGAGAGTAGAGGGCAGAGAGCAGAGGGTAGAGGGCAGAGAGCAGAGGGTAGAGGGCAGAGGGTGACGCTCGACTCTCTACTCTCTGCCCTCTACCCTCTACACTCTGCCCTCTACCCGCGACGCGCTCGCGTCCGCGCGGCCTTCTTCGCCGCCGCGGATCGTTCGCGTCGCCCCTTTGTGTGCGCGCCCCTTCGTGCCGCGGCCGATCGCTGCGCGGCCGAGCGGCGACGAGCGCTCGTATGCGCCTGACGAGACAGTGAGCGGCGCGACGCCGCCTTATGCCCTTCGCGCTTCAACGCGCGCCTAACGGCTTTCGAGCGGCGACGCGATGCTGAACGCTTGGTGCCGGACTTCGCTTTGGCGAGATCGCGTGACGCCTGCCGGCGTGTGCGCGCCGACGACGTGCCTTTCTTCGGCGGCCGCAGCTTGACACCAGCGCGGCGTGCCTTCGAAAGACCAATGGCGATCGCCTGCTTCGTCGATCGAGCACCGTGCTTTCCTTGACGCACATGCTCTATTTCCTCCCGCACGAACTCGCCAGCCTGCGTCGACGGTGATTTCCCAGCGCGCTTGTCCGCCCGCGCGCGTCGTATCGTCTCTTTCTCGGGCATGACAACCTCCCAACTCAAGTCGAAGTCGAGTGGGGCAAGATGCATGCTGCGCGTCGCCTAACGATGCTCCTGGAGTATGTCCAGGAGGCCTCGCCGACGTCCGCCGGGGAACCGAATGCCCTGTCTGGCGAGTACATCAGTGCAATGATATTTTGGCAGCGGACCCGGCCCTGGCTGAAAGATTGCGTCGGCTCGAGACCCACATTCTCACGAGGATTAAGTGACTGCGCTCCACGCTGGGCCTCTGCGTCCAGCCGGCTGCCGGCGTTTCGCGGCGCTCCTGGGGGTGCTACCGCTGTTCGCCTGCACCGGCGGGGGCGGCTCGATGGCGCCGAGCACGTTCAATGTGCGCTTTACGGCCACGAACGATCTCCTCGCTCCCGTCACGTTTCTCGTGGATGGCTCGCCTTACGCGATTCTGAGCACCGGAGTGAGCACAGGACTCGTGCTCTCGTCTACGGCGCACGTTACCTGGATCTCCGCCAAGCCAGCGGACTCGCATGGGCAGCCGATACCCGATGAGATCGGCGTCGTGAGCGTCTCGGTGGCTGCGATCAATGGCGTGCTCGAGATCACGAACGTGATCAATGATCAAACGTATATCACGGCGTCGATCTACAACCATGCCAACGTTCCGGCGTCTATCGGCGTGTACGACGGCGTCACGGTGTCGTGCGCATCGCAAGTACCAGCCACGACGCCGACACGAGCGGGATTCACCCAAACGGGCTACTATCGCCTCACCACGAAAACCGAGTTTCGAGCCTACGTCACTCCCGATTGTTCCGGTGCGTTCACCGCTTGGCCGCAGTCGGCGTTAACGAGTTTTCAAGCCAAGTCGGGACTGGTGACATTGGAGATCTCGACTCTGCCGTAGGGGGAACGGGGGACGGGGAACGGGAATTCGGAGCGAAGCGCTTATGAGATGAGGTGCAGATTTCTCGCTGCGCTCGGAATGACAACCGTCGCCCGTCCGCCGTTCCCCGTCCCTCACTCCGCCCGAATCGCCTCCATCGGATCGATCCGCGCCGCCCGGCGCGCCGGAATCAGGCTGGCAAGGAGCGCCGTCGCGCCGAGCAGGAGGGCGACGCCCACGTACGTAATCGGATCGTCCGCTCGCACCTCCACCAGCATGCTCGTCAGCACCCGACTCGCCACGACGGCGATCGCGAGTCCCGCGGCGATGCCTAACGTCGCTCGCGTCGCACCGTAGCCCAGCATGAGCCGAACAATCTCGATGCGCCGGGCACCCAGAGCCATTCGGATTCCCACTTCTCGCGTTCGCTGCGCGACGGTGTACGCGACGACGCCATACAGTCCCGCCGCCGCGAGGATGAGCGTGATCACGCCGAAGCTGCCGATGAGCCACAAGTTCAACCGCCGCGATCCTAACGAGCTGCCGATGATCTCGTCCATCGTGCTCACGGAATAGAGCGGCACGTCGGGAATGACCGAGGCGGCTGCCCGGCGCACGGCCGCAACCGTCTCCGTCGTGGACAGCTTCGACCGCACGACCAGCGCGCTCGGTATTCCCCAGCCCGCGCGAGCACTGCGATAGCTGAAGTAGATCTCCGCGAGTGGTGGCGACGCCAGACCCGCCTGTCGTACGTCGCCCGCGACGCCGACGATCGTGAGCGCGATCGCGTCGTCGAGCGCAACGCGCCGCCCGATCGGATCCTCGCCAGGAAACTCGTGCCGGGCGAACGTCTCGTTCACGAGGATCGGCTCGTCAGCCGTCGTGTGATCGGCGTCGGCAAAATCGCGCCCACGCCGAATCGGGATTCCTAACGACGCGAAGTATCCCGGGCTCACAATGCGAAACTCAGCCGACGGCTCTTGACCGGGCGCAGGCTTCGCATGACCGACGATGAAGTAGCTTCCCCGCGTTCCCCACCGCTGAAGCGGAATGTGCATCGCCACGCCGGCAGCCGTGATCCCAGGCGTCGAGCGCAATTGCTGCAGCAGCGGACCAAACACGCGGTTCGCGCGGATCGCGACAGTCGAATCCGCGCCCGTGCGCGAAACGGAGAGGCGCGCCGTGACGACACCGTCGGCGTCGAGCCCCGTCGATCGATGCGAGAGCACGAGAAAAGTTCGAAGAAGGAGTCCCGCACCGACGAGCAGCACGACGGACAGTGCGATCTGAGAGATGACGAGCGCGCTGCGTGACCGCTGCCGCGCCGAGGTCGCGGTCGCTTTTCCGGCGCTGGCGAGCGCGTCGCGCAGCGACGAGTTGCTACTGCGTGACGCGGGAACGAGACCGAACAACACGCCGCTAGCAACGGAAACGACGAGCAGCGCACCAAGCACGCGACCGTCGAGCGGTATCGCACCAGGGATCGGCAGAAAGCGCGCTCCGACACTCCCGACCAGGCGGAGCACGGCCCAGGCACCCGTGGTCCCGACGATCGCGCCCGCGAACGCGAGGACGATGCTCTCGGTGAGGAACTGCCGCGCGAGTCGCGCGCGTCCGGCGCCTAACGCGAGACGCAACGCAACATCGTGTTGTCGCGTTGCCGCGCGTGCGAGCAGCAGGCTGGCGACATTGGCGCACGCGACCACGAGCACGAGCACGACCGCCCCGAGCATGATGAGCAACGGTTCGCGGACTGTCCCGTCGACGGCGTCGCGCAGTGGCATCACGAGCGCTGATTGATTCGCGTTGTCCTGGTATTCGGACTCGAGCCGCGCCGCAATGTGGCGCATCTCGGTGGATG
>DATEGN010000119.1:0-7691 GCA_035280125.1 Gemmatimonadaceae bacterium
GCGTCAACCACGCTCGGCACCACGATCTCCCATTCGAGCAATCGGGCGTCCTCTGGTCCGGCCGGTGGCGCTCCCGCCGCCCAAGTGTTTGTGCCAAGGTGATGGTGATACCCACCAGCCGACAGAAAGAGCGCGCCGGGATAGTTCCACACTGTCTTGTCCAAGCCAAGCCCTGCGTGGTAAAAGGCGGCCGCATTCTCCAGGTCGCCGACGTGCAGATGTACGTGGCCGATCACGGTTCCTGGCGGCATCCCTGTCCAGGTCGTGCCGGCAGTGGTCTCCTTGGCGGACTGCAGCACGCTCGCGACGTCGAGTGGCACCGTCGTCATCAGCAGCTGGCCGTCGTGATTCCTCCACGTCGAGCGCGGGCGGTCAGCATAGACCTCGATTCCGAGTCCATCCGGATCGGTGAGATAGATGGCCTCGCTTACGAAGTGATCCGACATGCCGGCGTACGCGCCGACCTGCTCGAGGTGCGCGAGAAAGCGCCCGAGCGACGGGCGATCGGGGAGCAAGATCGCGAAGTGATAGAGGCCGATGCGTCCCCTTCGCGGCACTGGCTTCGCGCCACGAAGCGCATGCAGTTCGACGAGCGGCCGGTCGTCGCCTTGCGCACCGAGCACCGCGCGGCCCTCTCCCTCCCCTTCACCTTCTTCGATCACCCGGAGGCCGATCACGTCCTGATAATACGCGAGCGAACGTCCGAGATCGCTTACGGCGAGACGCACCCGACCGAGGTGAGTCTCGTTAGGTAGCCGGTACGCTTGATTACGAATGCCGTAATCAGTCATGGCCATGGATGGCAGGGAAATCGAGGACTGTCAAACGCCTCTGCCCATGAATCGACTCTCGAGCGCGTACTCACCCGGCCCGCCGATGGCGATTGCAATGTTCACGACGAGCAACGTCAACGCGTACTCGAAGCCCATGGGAAGAAAGAATCCATTCTTCCCGTGAACGAAGAGAATCGCGCCGCACATGTCGATCGCAAGCAGAATCGCCGCGATTCGACTGAAGAGTCCCAGGATCAGCGCGATGCCGCCGAGAAACTCGACGAACGTCACGACCGGTGCCGCGATCGTCGGCAGCGGTATTCCCATCTGCGTAAAACCACCCGTGATGCCGTGGATGCCGAACACGAACAACTTCTGCGATCCGTGGACGAGGAAGACGACGCCAACGATGATGCGAACAAGCGTGAGCGCAAGAGCCATCCGCTGGGGGGCAGCAGTGGTGGTGCCGTTCATGGCCGGGACCTCATGGAAGGGGGAGCCAGCACGTGACTTTCGAGGATACTAATTGCCGACAACGAGCAACCTATCCAGCGTAATTGGCAAGTCGCGGACGCGAAGACCCGTCGCGTGGTACACGGCATTCGCGATCGCTGCCGCGACTCCTGTCATCCCGATCTCACCAATCCCCTTCGCGCCAATTGGATCCACGTGCGGATCTCGTTCGTCGACGAAGAGGATCTCAATCGGCGGCACATCGGCATGGACGGGAATGTGGTATTCCGCGATGTCGGCGTTCACGTAACGTCCGCTCCGAAGATCGGTTACGGTATGCTCCATCAGCGCCATGCCAATCCCAAAAGTAATGCCTCCGATCATTTGGCTGCGCGCCGTTTTGGGATTCAGCACGCGCCCAGCGCCGTAGGCGCCGACGACTTTGGCGATGCGGATCGTCCCGAGATCGGGGTCCACGCGCACCTCCACAAACACGGCGCCAAACGAGTGCATCGAGTACTGTTGCGTCTCGTCACCCGGCTTCGCCTCGGCTCTTCCCTCGATCGGCTGGCCGCCATGCCTCGCCAGCAGCGTTTGCATCGCCTCCCCACACTCGCTCCCGCGTGCAGTGAGGCACCCCTCCTCGATCACGATGTCCTCGTGCCGAGTGCCGTAGAGCGGTGAGTCAGGATCGCTCACTGCGAGCTCGACGAGCTTGTAGCGCGCTGCCATGGCCGCGAGATGCACGGCCGAGCCGGTACTCGCGACGGTCATCGAGCCCGCGGAGATGGGATTCGGTGGGAGATTCGTGTCTCCCAACTCGACGCTCACGCAGTCGATGGCAACGCCGAGGGCATCGGCAGCAAGCTGCGTGAGAATCGTGTACGTACCAGTTCCCAGGTCGTGCGATGCCGCCTTCACGATGACCCGCCCGTCAGCATAGAGGCAGACCTCCGCGGAGGCGGGCAGCCGGCGGGCCGGATACGTCGCTGTCGCCATGCCCACTCCCACCAACCATTCGCCGTCGCGCATCGAACGAGGCTTGGGATTCCGGCGAGACCACCCGATGCGATCGGCGCCTAACGCGTAACACTCCTCTAGCCCTTTGCTCGACCACGGTTTGCCGCTCTCCGGATCGGCATCTGCGTAGTTCTTGAGCCGGAGGGCGATGGGATCCATATCGAGCTCGTACGCGACCTCGTCGAGCGCGCACTCGAGGGCAAACGATCCTGTTGCCTCGCCTGGCGCGCGCATGAACGTGGGTGTTCCGACGTTCATGCGAACGAGGTGATGGGTCGTCTCGACATTCGGACACTCATACAACATGCGCGTCACGAGACCTGACGACTCGAGCCAGTCCTCGATCGTCGAAGTGGCCGCGGTCGTCGCGTGCCGGATCGCTGTCAACGTGCCGTCGCGCCGCGTACCGATCGTCATGTGCTGCACCGTTGCTGGCCGGCCGCCGACCGGACCGAACATTTGACGCCGAGTGAGCATGAGCTTCACGGGCCGCCCGATCAGTCGCGCCGCCATGGCCGCCAACAACACGTGCGACCACGCCGAGCCCTTCCCGCCAAATGCGCCGCCGATGAAGTGCGAAATGACGCGCACATTGTTCGCGGGAATGCCTAACGTGTTCGCGACCACGCCGCGAACGCCATAGACATTCTGCGTCGAATCCCACAGCGTGAGCTTGTCCCGATCCCAGGCCGCGGTCGTCGCGTGCATCTCCATTGGGTTGTGCGTTTCCATCGGCGTCGTGTACGTCTGATCGAAACGCACCTCGGCCGCGGACAGCCCAGCGTCGACATCGCCGCGAGTCGAGTGCGGCGGCAATCGTCCGAAGATTTTCTCCGTGTACGGAAACGCCGACGAGAGCGACGACGCCAGATCGACCGTCGGCACTTCGGATCGATACGTCGCGCGCACGAGCGATGCCGCATACATCGCGACCTCGAAGCTTTGCGCGATCACGACCGCGATCGGCTGGCCGTTGTAATGCACGGCACTGTCCTGGAGCAGCGATAGCGCGCGCCCCGTCGGGCGCGCGCCCTTTTTGCCCTCGCGCTCGAACTTGAGCAAACTCTCGAGCTTCTCCGTGTTCTCGGAGGTCATGATGGCGATCACGCCAGGAATCTGCTCGGCGACGCTCGTATCGAGGTGCTCGATCGCCCCTTGGGCAATCTCGCTCTGGACGATGACCCCATATGCGAGCTCGGCGACCGGTATTTCCGCGGAGTAACGCGCCGCGCCGGTCACCTTCAGCCGTCCGTCGACGCGGCTGACAGGCGAACCGACGACACCTGATGCTGGCTCACCGCGGGGCATCGTCATCGGGTCTCCAGACGCAGGAGGGTGCGCACGAGGGTGCGACGCGCGAGCTCGATCTTGAACCCATTGTGCGTTCGCGGCACAGCGCCGGCGAGCGCCGCCTCCCCCGCCGCGCGGTACGTCGCCATGTTCGCCGGTTTGCCGCGCAGCGCCGCTTCGGCCTCGAGCGATCGCCACGGCTTCGTCGCGACGCCGCCTAACGCGACACGGGCGTCGCGGACCGTTCCGTCGGCAACATCGAGCGCGACCGCGGCTGACGCGAGCGCGAACGCAAATGAGGCACGATCGCGCACCTTGAGATACAGTGATCTCGGCGCGTACGACAGCGGCGGGATCTCGATCGCGGTGATCAACTCGCCTGGCTCGAGCGTCGTCTCCTGCTCGGGATGATCGCCGGGAAGGCGATGCAGATCGGAGAGCGGAATCACTCGCTCTCCTTCACCCCCGGGGCCGAGAATCTGCACTCGTGCATCGAGTGCGACGAGAGCGACTGCCATGTCGGAGGGATTCGTGGCGATGCAGGACTCACTCGTGCCAAGCACTGCGTGCCCTCGATTGTAGCCACCGATCGCCGAACATCCCGAGCCCGGATGGCGCTTGTTGCAGGGCATCGCCGTGTCACGGAAATACGAACATCGCGTTCGCTGGAGGAGGTTCCCGCCGGTCGTCGCCATGTTGCGAACCTGCCCCGACGCTCCGGCGAGTACGGCTTGGGAGAGCAGCGGAAATCGCGTGCGGACGAACTCGTTATGAGCGAGATCGGAGTTCCGCACCATCGCGCCGATCCGGAGCGTACCGTCCGGGAATAACGTGACCTCGCCCAGCGGCAATTTCGTGATATCGATGACCTGTGTGGGTTGCTCGACGTCGAGCTTCATCAGGTCGACGAGCGTCGTGCCGCCGGCCAGATAGCGCGACTGCGGCTCGTCGAGCGCGAGCCTCGACGCGGCTCGGGCGTCCGCTGCGAGTATGTACGAGAACGGCTGCATGGTGACTACTTCTCGGCGCCGCGCACGGATTGAATCGCCGCGACGATGTTGGGATACGCTCCGCAGCGGCACAGATTGCCGCTCATGCATTCACGGACATCGTCGTCGTTAGGTCCGCACGGCTCGCGAAGCAGCGCCACGGCCGACATGATCTGGCCCGGCGTGCAGTACCCGCATTGAAAACCGTCCTGATCGACGAAGGCCTGTTGCATCGGGTGCAGCTGGTCGCCCTTCGCGAGGCCTTCGATCGTGGTGATGACTTTTCCCTGTGCCGCAACGGCGAACGTGAGGCATGAGAGCACGCGTCGCCCGTCGACGTGCACCGTGCACGCGCCGCACTGGCCGTGGTCGCAGCCCTTCTTCGTGCCGGTGAGGCCAACATGCTCGCGCAACGCGTCCAGGAGTGTCGTGCGCGGATCGAGTGTAAGTCGCTTCGACGCCGCATTGATGCGCAATTCGACGTCCACCGTTCCGACATGCGACATTAAGGTGGCCATGCTATCCTCAGAAGATGACGGCGCAACTCTGGCAAAACTAATGCGCTTGGGGCTCGCCCTGCTCGCTTTTGCGGTGCCCGCTGCCGCGCAGCAACCGACCGCGGCCAGTCGCACGACTCCGGAAAGCGGCTGTGCTGTCGGCGATACGTCGGCGCCGATTGCGCTCGTCCTCTCTGGCGGCGGCGCGCACGGCATTGCCCACATCGGCGTGCTGGAGGTCCTCGATAGCCTTGGAATCCGTCCCAACCTCGTGGTCGGTACGAGCATTGGCGCGCTGATCGGCGCACTCTACGCCGGTGGCATGTCGGGCAAGCAGCTCGACTCGCTCGTGAGGCGACTTCCACTTCAGGAGCTGTTTCGCCGCTATCCGCCGGCGGCATTCATCACTGCCGGTGATCCCTCATGGCCGATTGTCAGCCAATCGCCGGCATTCGTCGTCGAGCAGTCCGGCACCAGTGTGCGATTGCAAAGTCCGGCGGCTCGCGAGCGACAGGTGAACGCACTGTTCGACGAGATCCTGCTCCGGGCCAACATGGCGGGCGGCGGCGACTTCGCCCGACTTCCCATTCCCTTCATCGCCGTCGCCACCGACATGAAGAGCCGCACGCCAGTCGTGCTGCGCCGCGGCGATCTCGCGCAGGCCGTCCGGGCCAGTGCCGCGATTCCGATCGTCTTCGCGCCGGTCGTCGTTGATGAGCAAATGCTGATCGACGGTGGCCTGTCGGCAAATGTGCCGGTGGGCGTGGCGCGGGACGCTCGCCCCGGCCGCGTCATCGTCTCCGATGTCGGCACGCTGGCCGGCCGAACACTGGACGCACAATCGACCGCCGGCATGCTCAGCTACCTGCTCGACTTTCTCTTTACGCAACGTCCGGTCGCGCTCGAGCCGGGCGACGTGGATATCAAGCCATCGGTGGACGCGTTCGGATTGCTCGACTTCGCCCACACTGCCATCGACCCCCTGCGGGCGAATGGCTATCAGGCGGCTCGTGACGCGCTTGGCGTTTGCGCGCCCCGACGAAGCGCCACGTCACGGCGTGGCAGTCCAGCGTCCACGGACGAGCGACGCGTCGCCGGCCGGCTCGCGCGTCTCATGGATGAAGGCGTCTACGAGAGCGTGTGGCTCAATCCATATCGGCTGTTTGGCGGCGCTGACTCATTGAGTGAGTTTGCAATTGGCGCCGGCCGGCTGACCTTCGCGCCCGTGGCCACGATCGCGCCCGGACGGATCGCGGGTGTCGGGCTGGCATACGACAGCCATGACGGTCTGATGGCGTCGCTTGGCTCGTCGAATACCGCGCTCGCCCAGGGTCGCTTCGCGATCAGCGGGGCGATCAGCGTCAGTGAATGGCGTCAGCAACTGCTGCTCGTCGCAACCGCGCTCCGGCGTCATCCACTGCGCGCCGAGAATCCAGCGCGTCCGGGGAGTCTCACCGAGTTGCTTCCCGACCCGCGCTTTGACGAGCCCCCGTGGTCAATGTTGACGCGTGATCTCCTTCGCCCGGCGCTCAGCATCACGGGCACTCGGCAAACGATTCGCTTGTACGACACGGACGGTCACGAAATCTCGAGTCCCGCCACGCGCGATCTCGTCGCCTTCCTCGGCGGATCAGCGACCTTCAGCGGTGGCTGGCAGGCGGCGCTCGGACCCGTGGAGCATCTCTGGTGGAACAACGAGGCAACGCCGACGATGAGCTTCGACAACGCGACCGGGGGTCTCTTGCGCGCGGCACGCCTGTTCGCGGTGCGGACCGGTGGTCCGGACCAGAGCTCCATTCCGAACATCGCGGGCGAGCTGCTGGCCACGAATCGTTATCGTCGCGGCCTGCTGTCGGCGGACCTCTTGACCGAGCGCGCGGGCTTTTATCTGCGAACACGCGGCGCGTTAGGCGGCGGGACCGACCTGCCCCTGTCGGCGGAGCTCGTTCTTGGTGGCCCGGGCGGCTTTCCGGGCCTGATGACCGGCGAGCGACGCGGTGACCACATGGCATTTGCGAGTGTCGCACTCTCGCGCGAGCTCGGCGGTCCACTCTACTGGCGCTTCGACGCGGGCCGCGGCTGGACAAGCCTCGAGAGCGCGCCGACGACTTCGTTAGGCGCGGCCCAGGCCGAGGGCTGGGTCACCGGCGCCGATATCGGCATCGCGGCGGATACGCCGTTGGGACCTCTGACGATGTCCTATGGTGTGTCGACGGGCGGGCGCGGCGTGTTCAAGTTGCGGATTGGGCCGTGACGCTTCGAACGCCGGAACGGCCGTTCACTCACTCCCTGCCGCTTTCATTCGCGACGAGGTCTCCTCGTCCAGCAGCTCTCTCAGCCTAACGATTACCGCGTCTCCCGACGTGAACGCCCGACCATATCCGAGGTTGAAGCGGTAGTCGAACTCAGGAGGGTTCACCCCCTGCGTGTGCTGTAGAATCGTCTCGAGCTTGTCGAGCGCCTTCGCGACGCGCGCCTCGCGCGTGACCGCCGCCTCGTACTCGTCCCACAGCGCCGTAAGATGTGCGCGCGCCGACGCCGGGAGCGGCGACAGCAGCTTCAAAAGATCCTCACGTTCGTCCGCTGACTTGTGGGCTGTTGGATCGCGGGCCAGGCGCTCCGCCTGTACGGGTGCCGGTACGTCTCCACGAATGGCCTCACCCAGATCG
>DATEGN010000120.1:0-3418 GCA_035280125.1 Gemmatimonadaceae bacterium
CAAGCGAAAATCGTAGTCCAGCGCGTGGGTTTCCTGAACAGCAGCGTGAACGCGAGGCCGAACGCGGAAAGTCCAGCACCAACGGGAACGACGCCCCACAACAGTGCTGCGGCGCCGCCGCTGCGGGCGATGACGCGTAGACGCGATCCCCGCGATGCGCGGAGTGTGTCGCTCAGCAAAACTGCGCCGCCGGCGTCATCGACCGCCGACACAATTAGTCGCGCTTCGGCGCGGAGCGCGTCATCGAGCGGGGAAATGCCGCCATTTCTCGGCGCATCTGCGACGCCGCCCTCGATAGACGCGCGGCTCTGAGCGGATTGCGATGTGCCCAGTCGGCGATGACGAGCAGGGTGGCGGCCAGCATCAGGCCAAGCAACACCCCGACGACGCAGGCAACCGTTATTGCGGGGAGCACAGCCGGCCACAGCTCCTTGCGAGGAGGTATCGCCGAGTCCACCACGGTGATCAGTGTGACGTGGTTGTCCTCGTCGATGCGCGCTGTCTCCAGCTCACGACGCACTGTGAGGTATAGCTCGTTGGCCAACTCGACTTGGCGACGTAACCGACCTTCTTCGTAGACCAACGTTGGTGCGGAGTTCCACTGTCGGTTTTGTTCATAGAACTGGCGAAGCTGCCGCTCCGCCGTATCCAGCGCCGCTTGAGCGCTGTCAGTGCGTTCTTGGACGAAACTCCGCCGCGCTCGGGCGCGCGATCGTCGCTGCTCCCCATTCAGCTCGCCGACGAGTGCCACCGCCCGGTTGGCGATGGCGGCGCTCAAGTCGGACCACTTCGCGTCGGCAGTGATGGTTACGAGGTTCGTTTTGTTGTCAAAGCCGACGGACAACATCTTTCCGAGCCGCTTGACCGCGAGCTCCATCACGCGCTGCGGATCCTTCTTTTTAATATCGAGAATCTGGAGCAGTGTCGCGCTGTCGTTAGGTGTCTTGGATCGAGGATCGACGAATCTGGACAGCGCGAGACGGGTCAGCAACTCGCGGCTGTCGATGAGCTCCGCATAAAAATCGGGTGATGTCGATGGATCGGCGCTCGTGTTCAGGCCAAACTGTGAGGCGAGGCCTGCGAGTCCAGCCCCCGAAAGACCGCCCGAAAGCTTGAGCCCATTGCTGCCACTGGTTACGAACGATGAGCGACTCCGGTACACCGCGGGTACGAAGATCAAGGCGAGAGTGGCGGCCAGCAGCGCCGTCACCACGCACCACATGACGACGCGCCATCGCTGGACCACGCCGATGACGAGATCGCCAACGGTTAGGCCATCGACGTCGAATTCCTCCGATCGGCCGCTCAGACGAGCCACGTCTGGCGGAGTCGCCGGAGTCAGTGGCTGTCTGTATTCGTGCGGCGCGAGAGTCGACATTTTGGCGACAGGGCGACTACTTCTTGATCTGCGTGACCACCACCGCGAGCGATGCCAACGCCGTGAGAACCGAGGCCATTGTGCTCGCCTGCGTCAGGAAGTTCCCGGAATCTCCCTCTCTCTCAGGAACGGTTACGACGCCTCCCGCTTCCGGCTTCGGCCGAAAATCGGGCCAGAAATGATGCCGAATGGCGCTCTCGACCTTGCCGTTAGGCTGCGTCACGTAGGCGCGCCCGACGTCGGCCTTGGTCGTTGCTCCGCCTGCCGAGCGGATGTAGAAGTCGACATTCTCCCCAGGCACATAGGCGACGGCGAGTGGAGAGTTCACGGCGCCCTTCACCGTGACGACGCCGTTGTAGCGCGGGACGTAGATCGAGTCGCCGTCACCGAGGAGCATATTGTCGCGATTCTTCGGATTCTTGAGCGCCTCGTTGAGATCGATGCCGATTCGGCCGCTCTGTGGACGCTGAAAGTAGACGCCCTGCGGATATGCCTCTCTCGTCAAGCCGCCGGCGCGCTCGATGACGTCCGACAGGCGCTCGCTCTTCGTGCGAAGTGCATAATGACCTGGGAAGCGGACTTCACCAGTGACGGCAACGGTGCGCTGCAGCGCCCAGTCCGGTTGGCGCAAGATGAGAAGATTATCATACGGCTTGAGACCAACATCCGGCGCCGTACGACCTGTCGGTAAGGCCATTCCGCGCGAACCATTTGCGCTCGATGCGCCGAGCTCGAAGACGTAACTCGAATCCAGCGGCACGCGGAACGTTTCCGCTGTTTGGCCTTCGGCGCGCTTTTCGGGCAGACGTGCGATCTCCGCTTCTTGCACGAGCGCCCCTTCGGTCATTCCGCCAGCAAGGAGTACGAGGTCCCGGATCGTCATGCCTTCTCTATACGGATAGCGACCCGGCTTCCGTACCGCACCAGTAACGGCAACAAATCGCTTCGGCCTGAATTCGCTCACGGAGAAGACACGAATCTCATCGTCTTCCTGCAGCGGGAAGTCGCCGTTCACGTTGCCCGCCGTATCGCGCAGCATGGCGCGTAGCTGTACGCGCGTCGAGTCGGGGCGCGTTCGGCTGACGAGAATATCGCCGAGATACGCGTCCGCCTTAACGCCACCCGCAGCTTTGAGCGCATCCGCGACCTTCATTCCTGTTGTGAAGCCCTGCGCACCAGGCGACCAGACATCGCCCGTTACGGCAATCCGATCACGAACGCGATCAGCTACGCCGAAGACGTGAACAATGTCGCCAGGCTCCATCTTGACCGCCGCCGCTTCCTCGGCGGCGCTTGCGACGGAGGAGATGTCGATCACGACGCGGTCGCGGCCGTCGGCGACGCGCTCATTCGCCGGAACGATACGCTCGATCTGCACACGACGTCGTGAGGCTTCGGCGGTGAAGCCCCCGGCCGCCTTGATGACGTCTGAAAGCGCCTCGCCGGGCTTGAGCTCATACGTCGCTGGACGCGTTACTTCGCCGACGACGCGGACGCGTGCGCCGTGCACCGGGACGAAGACGACATCGCCAGTCTCGAGGCGCACGTCCTTGGACGCGTCGCCATGCAAGAGGTAGTCGTAGACATCCAGCGTCGAAACGAGCTTCCCGCCGCGTCGCACCTCGATCTGACGGAGCCCGCCATTATCAGTCGGGCCGCGTGCTCCGTAGAGCGCAGTCATGGCAGTGGCGGTGCTCGCGACGCGATAGCTCCCGGGACGAATGACGTCACCCGTTACGTACACTTGAATCGTTCGAAGGCGCGCCAAGCTTACCGAGAAATGTGTCGTCGCTCCCGCGCCGCGACGGACACCAGAGTACACGCGTCCAAGGCGAGAATAGAGCACGTCTTGAAGTTGACCCAGCGTCAGGTTCGCAACCTGGATCTGTCCAACCTGCGGAATGACGATGAATCCCTCGCGCGTGACGTCGATCGCATGCGCGACCTCGACGTCTCCGGTCAGAATGAGCATCAATCGGTCGCCAGGACCAAGTCGATAATTCTCATCGACCGGTCCCGCGAGATTTGCGTCGAATTGTG
>DATEGN010000121.1:0-2270 GCA_035280125.1 Gemmatimonadaceae bacterium
CATGCCTGACGAGCCTTCGTGAATTCTTTCTTCGCTATCCAGAGGATCGCGAAATTGACCTCGAGCATCACGCGCACGCCAACGTCGCCGATTTGCTGGCTGAGCGGGATTGCTTCCTCGTACGCGCGCTCGGCGGTTTCCCATCGCTCCATACGCGTGTAGAGCATGCCGAGGTTGTTCAGCGTAATGCAGATGTACTTCGCGAGTCCGAGGGCGCGATAATCGGCGAGGCTAGCCTCGTAGTGCCACAGCGCTTGCTCCAATTCACCGCGAATGTTCGCGATGACGCCGAGGTTCTGGGAGGTCATGGCGGCGAGCTTGGCCTCACCGGCGCGACGCGCGCTTTCTCGTGCCTTGAGGTAGAGCCGCTCGGCCTCGTCGAGGCGCCCCATCTTGTAGTTGAGCAAACCCTGAACATTGACGGCGTGGCCGACGGCCGCCTCATCTCCTAACGCTTCGGCGACCGCCAATGCCGCCTCGAGACAGTCGAAGGCGGCGTCCAGGTTGAGCTCCACTCCGTAGGTGATGCCGATCCAGCGGAGCAGGGACGCCGCGATCGGCGCCTCATCCGGTGAGCGCAGTTGCGCGAGCGCCTGCTCGTACAGTTGCCGTGCTTCCTGTGTGCGACCCTGACGTTCGGCCAGTTGCGCCCGATCGATGAGCACCGCCGTGGACGCCGCGCCCGCAAGCAGCCGCGATTGAAGCGGGTGCTCCTGCGTGTCCGACAGTGGCTTCGGTGAGTCGCTCATTCGTTTGGAGGCGGCGACGACGGACCGTGGTGTCGAGGCAACGGATTGGAGAGAGAATTTTGCTCGCGCCTGTCGCGTCCCTCGAGACGAGTGAGGTGCAGTAGCGCATTCGACTTATGACGCCCAGAAGGGCGGAAAGGTCATCGGGCCAGCCGGGGTGTTCCCGGACTGGCCCGATGGTTCATTCTCCGTAACGGTCAGTTCATCCGACCGCGATGATATACCCTGAAAAAGAGTTGGTCGTTGGCAGGTGCGTCGCTGCCGAACTATCGCCCTCGTTGGACCATTGGCTCGAGGGTGTCGTGCTCGCGCCTAACACGACAAGCGCGGCGCACAACAGCAGCCGGACCGGCACCGGCATGGTTACTCGGGACATTTGGATCGAGCCTCCGTGGGGTTCGAATAAAAGGTTTGAGTGGAAGAGTTTGTCGTTTGGGGAGGCTCAGAATGCAACCAGGTAACCCGAGAACGACAACACGGAGGCACAATCGTCGCTACTCCATGCATCGCAAACTTCTGCGACACCAACCAGATAACCACTGAAGTGCTTCAGGCGGCGCGAGACACGATTCCCGACCAGGTCCTCCGCAGAGGCCATCGAGGGATCGTTCACGCTCTCATCGACAAACAGACTGTCGCTCGGCCGCAACCAGAAGATCGGATAGTGATACGTCGAATCGAGCTGCCACACGTCCTTCATCGTGATCGTCACGAACTGCGACGGATCGCTCGTGGGCACGAAGCGGAGCGCCGGCTGGAAGTCGATAAACGCGTGACCCAGCTTGTTGCTCCAGCTCGCGTGAATCGTGATCGGAGTCTGCAGCGGGGTGCAAGGCGCATCCCACAGCGCCTCGCCGTAACCCGACGTCGCCGGATCACAGATCGAGTTCGCGGGGAAATAGACGCTATGGTCGCCCGCCTTGAGCGTGTACGGCTGAGTGGGGTCGACCGTAAAGTCCTGCGTCCAACCCGAATCAGTCTTGTTCTTTCGGCCGCGTCCATCGCGGCTCACGCCACCATTATCCAGCAGCCACTGCTCGTATGTCCCGAACGACAGTCGGGGTCGCGCAGCGCTCGTTGGCGGGGCGGTCGTGGTGTCGGAGCATGCCGCGGATACTGCTACCACGGCCAGCGCCGCACACCAACGTACCAGCATCGATACGCGCATAAGGTTGTCTTTGACCTCTGGAGAATGAGCTGCCGTTCTAGACTTGTCGGCGGTGGTCAGCTCGAAGAAGACCGCCAATCGAACACGGTCAAAACTGCACCAAACACTCGTCGCAACCAGTGACCGCCCTCACACGTCAGGCTGAGAACGTGCTAAACTGTTCACATTCTCGTCACTCGCGCGGTTTAGAACTGTTTAACAACTGCACACTCGACCTGCGCTCCGCGCGTTAGGCGGTAGCTAGGGCAAACGCTGTTCCGTGTGGTTGACGGCCCTCGCGAGCAGGCGAGCCGACCGACTTCGCCAGGGCGAATCGGACAGGGTCGCCGAACGCGCCGCGCGCGAAGCGACAC
>DATEGN010000122.1:0-13719 GCA_035280125.1 Gemmatimonadaceae bacterium
TCTACGTCCAATTTTACGACCGCGGCGACGATCCCGAGAATCGCCTAACGAGTATGACGCTCGCCCGTTCGATCGATGGTGGTCGCAGCTTCACGAGCTACCGCTGGTCTGATGCCCCCTTCGAGGGGCGCGGCGCCTTCCTCGGCGACTACACGTGGCTCACGGCGTATCGGGGACGAGTCTACGGCATCTGGGCCGAGACAGCGCCCGCAGACTCCGCGTCCGCTGCGCGTCGAGGGACAACCGTGATGAAGGTCGGCACAGCCGATTTCTCGCTGGCGTCGAGCACGCCACATTGAGCGGAGTTGGAGCCTAACTCCTCGACCAACCATGAACTTCAATCGGCTCGCAGCGCCACGACCGAGGACACGCGAGTGGCTCGCAGTGCGGGGATGAGTGCCGCAACCAGTGCCGACAATGTCAAGACGCCTAACGCGATAGCCAGCGCATACGGGTCCATTGGTGGGACATCGGTCAGCTGGGCGCGCAGCAATCGACCGCCCAAAAGCGCCGCCGGGACCCCGAATGCGAGACCCACAGCGACCAGACGCAGGCCGTCACCGAGGATGAGACGCAGTACGGCTCCGCGATTCGCCCCGAGCGCGGTCCGCACACCGATTTCCGAGACGCGTCGCCCGACCGAATAGGTCATCACACCATAGAGGCCAATCGCCGCGAGCAGGAGCGCCAGACCTCCAAAAGCGACAGCAACGATCGTCAAGAGCCGCTGCTCGTGGAGTGAATCGCGCATCAGCGCCGTCAGTGGCGCCGCGTCCGCGATTGGAAGCTCTCCGTCGACATCGGCGATCGCCTGGCGCACGGCGCGAAGCTCCGCTGCTGGATCGCCGATGGTCCGAACCTCGAGTACGAGCGACGGCTGGTCGGTATCAGCGATCTGTTGCACGTAGGGTACGTACGCGCGCCGCGTCGGCTGTCGAGTCAATGAGTGATCGTTCACGTCATCGACGACCCCGACGACAGTTGTCGGCACTCCTTCATCGAAGTAAATGACCTTCCCGATGGCGTCACCGCCAAAATAGAATCGTTCGGCGGCCCGGTTGATCACCGCGACGCTCGGCGCACCGAGTCGATCGTGCGTGTCGATATCTCGACCACGAACGAGTCGCGCGCCAATACTGACAACGTAGTTGGGCCCCACGAGATCATACGTCAGACTACTATCGTCGCTGGTACGACCTTCGAAACCGGGAATGGCCACCAACGCGGTGCCGTCTCGATGCGCAAAGAGCCCGTTTTGAGAGTATGAAACCGCGCGAATGCCGGGGATCGCTGCGACTCGCTCAGTCACACGGCCGACGAAGCTCCCGAGCCGGTCGCCATGATATCCGCGCCGCCGGACGTCGAGATCGACCGCAAGGACGTGATCGCGATCCAGTCCGACGTCACGCGTTTGCAGCCGAAGAAGGTTATGCGCAAGCAGTGCGGCGCCGACGAGCACGACCAGCGAGAGCATGACCTGCAGCGGAACGAGCCAACGGCCGATCGGTACTCGTCGCGACCGCGCCAGGATGCTCCCACCAGACCCGGGCCCACGAGCGCGCAAAGCATCCGCGACGTTGGCGCGGGAAGACCACAAAGCTGGCGTGAGACCAAACAACAGGACCGCGGCGCTCGTTATGCCGGCCACGAAAGCCAGAAATGGAATATCCATTCGCGCCGCCTCGGTCGGTAGCACATGCGCCATGGTCAGGAGGACACGGCTTCCCCACCATCCGGCGATCGCTCCGGGAATTGCACCGAGCATCGCCAGGATCGCACTCTCAGTGAGCAGTTGCCGAATGATGCGTCGACGGCTCGCACCTAACGCGAGCCGTAAGGCCATCTCCCGCCGGCGCCCCACCGCGCGAGCGAGCAGGAGATTGGCAATGTTCGTACAGACGAGAAGCAGTACGAACAGCACGCCGACTGCCAGGGTCTCCAAGGCGGCAGCATAACTGTACCGCGCCGCCGAAAAGCCACGCGCCCCCGAGAGAACGACTGTGGGCGCCTTCCGAGCGCCGAGCCGCTCCGCCGGCGACGCGGCACTCGCCGCCAACATTTGGTGGATCAGCGTCGTGAACCCCGCACGCGCTTGTGCGAGCGTCTTATCGGGCGCAAGACGGCCGAGCAGCAACAACCATTGCGTCGTGCGTCGATCGATCGGTGCGTCGTGAGGCAAGATCAACGGTTGCGACGCAATCGGCAGCCACAGATCAGTCGGCCGTTCTACAATCTCGCCGCGGAAGTCGGGCTCCGCCACGCCCACGATCGTTAGGCGCTGGCCATTGACGAGCAGCTGTTGCCCCACCCCGATACCGTCACCGAACAGGTGACGCCGGTACTCGTCGCTGATCACAATCACAGCCGCCGCGCCAACCTGGTCGTCCGCGGGATCCAGAACGCGTCCGCGCCACGCGTGAACGTCCAGCACCGAAAAGTAGTTGCCCGAAACGAAGCGTCCGATCGGTCGCTCGAGCTCCGCGGTCCTGTCAACTCTCACGTCCAACCGCCCAGTCGCGCCCGTTGCAGCGAGGCCCGTGACGAGCCGATTGTGATCTCGAAGATCCCGATAGAGCGGAAGCGAGAAGAGATCACCGCGAGGCGCACCACCATTGTGCGCGTCAATCGCTGTCGGTTTGCCAATCGCGACGAGCTGTTCGGGCGCACGAACCGGCAGAGGGCGCAGTATCAATGCATCGACGAGACTGAAAATGGCGCCGTTGGCTCCGATGCCGATCGCGAGCGTGAGCACGGCGGTCACCGTGAAGGCCCGATCTCGACGCAGCGTGCGTAGTACGTACCGCGTGTCGCGACCGATCTCCTCCAGCCACGCACCCCGTCGAACGTCGCGCACGGCCTCCGTGACCTGCATCGTGCCCCCCATCTCGAGCAACGCGCCGCGCCGGGCCTCGTCGGGCGGCATGCCCGCACGCAGCCGTTCATCGATCAAGAGCTGAAGATGGCCGCGCAACTCCTCGTCGAGCTCAGCGTCGGCACCTGGGCGCCGCGTTAGGCGACTCCAAAGATGAGGTATCGACATTCTATAGGTACCCTACCAACGCTCGTATAGAATGTCAATACGAGATGCCGAAAGGTCTCAGCCCTGAGACGCCGATCAACCCGTCCGGTCACGTTCGTACACGAGGCCAATGACGCCGGTCGAGTAGGGAGTAGCAGATTTCAATGTGAAACCTGTGTCGACATCGTGAGGAAAGACCCGTTTCCCCTTCCCGAGCGCGAGCGGGTAGAGGTGGAGATGCAACTCATCGACGAGGCTATTCGCGATCAATGTGTGAACGAGCTCGCTGCTTCCGTCGGTCATGATGTCCTTTCCCGCCTCTGCCTTCAGGGCGCGCACTGCATCGACGACGTTGTCGCGGATGATCGTCGTGTTGCGCCACGTCGGCTTCTTCAGCGTTCGCGATACGACATACTTCTTCGGCGCGTTCATCATGTCGCCGAAGGGATCGCCCTCCGGCATGGGCTCGAAGGCGCCAGCATGGATCTCATATGTCCGACGGCCGAGTAGAAAGGCACCGACGCTCTGCATGATGGCGCCGAAGTGCTTGCCGATGTCGTCGTGCCAGTAGGGCAAGGTCCAGCCGCCGTGCTCGAAGCCGCCGTCGCGATCCTCGTCCTTGCCGCCCGGTGCCTGCATCACGCCATCGAGTGACATGAATTCGTGAACAATTAGCCGTCTCATCTTCGGTCCTCCGCTCGTTCGTTGGGATCCGCGAATCTCGCTGCTTTGTCCATACGTCGAACGGGCGGTTTCGAAATCGACATGGAACATGACCGCGTAGCGCAGTCCTCGGATTCGCGGTACACGCCTTGCCCTTCTCACGCCAGAGGGACACTTCTGACAACGGGCAAGTTATGACTGGCTTCTCGGAAGATCCGAGGACCACGCGCGTACCCGGTCGAGTGACAAACGAGACGCCGCCGCATAGCGCGCGACTGAGCACGGCTTCGAGGCTTCTCGAAGTGGACCAGGTCGAGTGGGCCATTCTCGAAGGCGATGGCAAGATTGCGCTGATCCCCACGGCACCACTGTCTGATCTGAGATCAGGATGACACTTTCTCGTTATGCACTCCGCGCTCCGCAATCCGACTCCGAATGGGCGGAATATCATCGGTTGCGTCGCACGATCCTCTTCGAACGACGCGGCCGATTCGCCGTGTACGACCCCACCCATCCGGACGAACATCGCGCGGACAACCACCCCTTCCTTCTCTTCATCGACGACATGCCGGTGGGCACGGTCCGCATCGATATCGGCGACGATGACGCCGTCTTCAGACTCGTAACGATCCGCGAGGATCTGCAACGCCTCGGCTATGGAAGGCGAATGCTTTCACTCGCCGAGGGATTTGTCCGGGAGCAGCGGCGCTCTCGAATCCACTCTCACGTCAATCCCGATGCCGTGCTTTTCTACGAACGCTGTGGATTCGTTCGGGTGGGTCCGGGCGAAGCAACGGCGACGATCCTCATGCGCAAAGACCTTTGAGTCGTTCAGGTCGCGAGCTCTATAATTCAGAACTCGCAGGTTGTGCGAGATTCCATGGCGGTCGTCGTGACGTACACAGCGGACTATGCAAGGAGTGAGCGTTCATGTCGGAAGCGCAGCACCGAAAATCGAGCGAGATGATCATTCGTCAGGCAGAGCCGGTCAATCTGGAGACGCCCCTCGACCAAGTAGACTCGTACCTCACACCAGCCGATCTCTTTTACGTTAGGAGCCATTTCGACACACCGACGCTCGACGCATCGACGTACCGACTACGCATCGCGGGCGCGGTTGCCAATCCGCGGTCGTTCACCCTCCAGGAATTGCGTGACATGCCGTCCGAGACGCGCGTGGCCACCCTGGAATGCGCTGGTAACGGACGCGCCTTACTCGTCCCCCGCGTGCGCGGCGTGCAGTGGGAGTTGGGCGCCGTGGGCAACGCGGAGTGGACCGGCGTTTCGGTAGCGGCTCTCCTCGACCGCGTTGGATTGCGTGACGACGCCCGTGAGATCGTCTTCGAAGGTGCCGATCGAGGAAAGCCGAATGATCCACAGGCGCCTGCCGATCCGATCTCATTCGCACGCAGCATCAGCAGAGCGAAGGCGCTTCGCGGAAACGTCCTCATCGCGTACCAAATGAATGGCCACGACCTGCCTCTCGATCACGGCTATCCGGTGCGTGCTATCGTTCCAGGCCATTACGGCATGGCCTCAGTCAAATGGCTCACCCGCATCGAGGCATCAGAGACTCCGTTTCGCGGCTACTGGCAGACTACGGATTACGCATTCTGGGTTCAGTCGAAGGGCAAGCGAGTGCGTCAGGCGCTGGCGGAGATGGAGCTCAAATCGGAGATCATTCGGCCACGTAGCCTCGAGACGCTCGAGCCGAACGAGCTCTATACCGTGACTGGCATCGCCTGGGCCGGCGATACGGAGGTGGCACGGGTTGGTGTGAGCACGGACGGTGGCGGAAGCTGGGAGGAGGCGACGTTTCTCGATCCCGCGCAACAGTACGCTTGGCGACGCTGGACATTCGACTGGCGGACACCGCCAACGTCGGGGCGCTACTCCCTCCTGTCACGCGCGTACGGCACTGATGGTAGCGTCCAGCCAGACGCGCGGGACCCGCGCTATGGCCCCTACGTGATCAACCACGTGCTACCGACCGAAGTGCTGGTCGAGGGTGCCGATCGCCGTTCTCGCTGAGAGGAAGACTAATCGAGGTTCGGCGAGCGCAACAGTCTGTTGTGCTCGAAGCAAATCCGGTAAGGTTCCGCCTCCTTTCGGCAAGGGGGCGTGATATGAAGATACTCATGTCCACCATCGGCACCCGTGGCGACGTGCAGCCTCTCGTCGCGTTGGGCGTCGAGCTTCAGGGGATGGGTCATTCGATCGGGTTGTGCGTCGCGCCCAATTTCAAGGGCTGGGTCGAGTCCTTTGGCTTCACAAGTCACTCCATTGGACCGGACCTGAAGCAGTTCATGAATAGACCGATGCCGGCGAAGAGGTCCCCGCCCACCAAACCGCAGCGCCGGCAGCTCGCCGAGGGCACAGTCCGAGAGCAGTTTCGCGTGTTGATCGACGCAGCAAGGGACTGTGATCTGCTGGTTGGTGGCGGGGCATTGCAGCTCGCACTGCGCTCGATCGGAGAGGCGCTCAGCATCCCCTATGTCTACGTCGCCTATTGTCCGGCAAGCCTTCCGTCGCCGAACCATCCGCCGCCGAAAATGCTGTCGCACTATCCGCAATGGCTTCCCGGCATGGCAAACCGATTGCTCTGGCGAACGGATGCGCGAGGCTGGAATACCCTCTTTCGTGACGCGCTCAACGAGGAGCGCGCGAACATCGGGTTATCGCCGGTGATCGACGTTCAGCGTTATGTGTTTACTAATCGGCCGTGGGTTGCCGCCGATCCGGTCCTCGCACCGGCCCCACATTCGTCCGACATGAAGATCGTGAACACCGGCGCCTGGTTCGCGAGAGACGATGCTTCTTTGCCGGAGGAGCTGGAAGAGTTCCTCGCTTCCGGTGATCCGCCGGTCTACCTCGGCTTCGGCAGCATGCGCGCTTCTCAGGAGACAGGGCCAATGCTCGTCGATGCAGCGCGACGTATCGGACGGCGATCGATTCTCTCGCAAGGATGGGCCGGCATCGGAGCCTCCGTACTGGGCGACGACTGCCTCGTGATTGGCGATGTGAGCCACGCGACGCTGTTCCCGCGTGTCGCGGCGGTGGTGCATCACGGCGGCGCGGGCACTACGCACGCCACGGCCCGCGCCGGACGTCCGCACGTCATCGTCCCTCACAACTACGATCAGTTCTACTGGGCTTACCGCGTGGAGAAGCTGGGTATCGGCGTATCAACCGTTCAGCGTGATCGCCTAACGGTTGATGCGCTGGTCTCGTCGTTGGAGCGCTCCCTGTTGCCGAGAACGGCGGCGCGCGCCGAGGGGTTGGCGACGCGTATTCGAACGGATGGTGCACGTGAAGCGGCACGGCAGCTCTGTGCTATTTCGCCGTCGGTTTGAGCCGCCTGCTGTTCACGCTGTAGAGCATTCCGGTATACTGCATCTCCTCCCACGTCTGATCGCCCCAGTGTACCGTGGCGGACGGGTCGGGGTTGTCAGCGTTATCGGTGGAGTTGTCGTACCATGCGCGCGCCACGATGCGGGCGCCCGCGGGAATCTCGAGGGGCGTCGCGAACAGATAGTACGTCTGCCAGTTGAAGTCGTACTTCGGCACGTCGAGAATGACCTCCGACGTGCCGTCGGGCTTGAGCAACGTGTATTGCCACCGCTTCCCGCGAAGATGCGTGTGCGGAAAGAGCCCGTACAGCCTGACGGGTTCGTTGAAGCCGATACCCGCTGGGACCAGAATATCCTTCGCGCCTGCCGGGAGCGTGAACTGTCCATTGAAGAAATGCGTCGCCAGGATCTGTTCCGACGGCATCTCCTTCGCGAACCGAAGGCCGATGGAGGTGCGGTCCATGCGGTCGTGCCCCTTCGCGGTGTAGTGCATCTGGAAGGTGAGGACCGCGCCAGCGGGAATGCGTAGTGCCGTGCCCTCGGGGAAGCTCAGCACGTTGGTGCCCGGTGCCGTCGTGGCAATGAGGTTGCCGAGGCGGCGCGGCGGAGCGTGGAGGGAGTCCTTGCGCGGTACGTCGGGCTGTCGCTGCGTGGAATCGAAGGAGAGCACCGGCTTTGGACGCGCCGCCGCACCAGCCTGCGTCGCCGCGTTAGGTGGTGCCGCGCCGGGCGCGGGCTGGTCAGTGCGCGCGAAGACCAGCACGTGGTGAACGACGTCGCGGGCACCGGGCATGATCTCGATGGCTTGCACCCATTTGTCTTCGGCGAAGTTTGTCGGCACCTCGAAGTACATGTACTCGACGGCGCCGCGCGCCGGGATATGGAAGTCTTCCTGCATCGTGAACACCGCGTCCGGCGTCCCGATCTGCCAACCGTCGGGAAAGTTCGGAGCCGACGGCATGCGCGCCGCGTCGCCAAAGGGCGCGCCGTTCGCGATCCAGCGGAGAATCGTCCGCTTGTCAGCATCCGGCAGCCGACGCTCGTTCCGGAATGTGCCCACCGGAGCGACGGCATGCCACGGTGGCATCTTGCCCTCGGTCAGCACGTCCTTGATGTCTTTCAGGCGGCCAGTGACGGTGTCGAAGTTCAGCATCGAAAACGGGCCGATGCCGCCTGGCCGATGACACATCACGCAATTCCGATACAGGATCGGTGCGACATCGGATGCAAACGTGAGACTATCTGGAGTGTGTCGAGTCGCGGCTTCCAGAGCGGCCGGCTGGCGCGCGCCAATGATGACGAAGAGCGCGGCGCTTGCGATCGCGGCGACAGCGGCGATGCGGGTGACGCCGGTTCGAATGCGATGCGAAGCGGACCAGGAGCCTGCGCGGTTCATGCGACAGTACCTCCGATTCTGGTGTTTTTCGCCGCCGACGGCGGGTGCCTAACATAACGAGACAGCCATCGACGCGCGAGCATACCGTGTTGTCGATCCAACCGATTATCTTGTCTCGACGTGTCTCGAGAGCGTGTCGGCTCGATGTGACCGTGGAGCCTCACGAAGGGTCGCGAGTTGAAGAGTCCGCGCGGGAGTGCACGACTCGAAGTCTCCACCAAGCTGCGTGAGATGCCCTACTCTGTGTCGGACACCGGCAGTCAATGACGACGAGCTCCGGCCACACCGCGAGCGGAACGCGCCGCGAAGGCTTGTACGATCCCGCGTACGAGCATGATGGCTGCGGGATCGGATTTGTCGCCCATGTGAAAGGCGAACGCTCGCCCGAGATCGTTCGAGGAGCGCTCGAGTTGTTGGAGAACCTCGCCCATCGGAGCGCTGTCGGAGCCGATCCGGAAACGGGCGATGGCGCGGGAATGCTCGTTCAGATTCCGCATGCCTTCCTGTGGCGTGCGTGTCGGGAGATCGGCATCAGTCTGCCCGAGGCGGGCGGCTATGGCGTCGGCATGGTGTTCCTTCCACCTAACGCCAACGATCGAGCGGGCGCGGAGTCGCTGATCGAGCAAGTCGTCGCGGAGCGTGGTTGGCGCGTCCTGGGGTGGCGTGACGTCCCGGTCGATGAGCGCCACTGTGGTGCCTCGGCGCTCGCGACGCGTCCTGCCATACGTCAGCTGTTCGTTGCGCCTCTCGGCGTCGATCTGAACGTGGATGATGCATCCGCATTCGAGCGATCCCTCTACGTCATCCGCCGGCAGATCGAGCGTGTGACGCGTGAAGCGTCGAGTGGCGCCCCAGCAAAGAGCTACGTCGCCAGTTTCTCGTCGCGAACGCTGGTCTACAAGGGCATGCTGCGTCCCACGCAGCTGCGTCACTTTTATCGCGATCTCACCGAGCCGGACTTCGCCTCTGCGCTCGCGCTCGTTCATTCGCGTTTTTCGACCAACACTTTCCCATCGTGGCCGCTCGCACATCCCTATCGCTACGTCTGTCACAATGGTGAGATCAACACGCTGCGCGGCAATCTCATCTGGATGCGCGCTCGTGAAGCCGGAATGAAGTCCGAGAATTTCGGCGACGGCACCGCCGAAATCTCCCCGCTCATTACCGAAGGACAGAGCGACTCGGCGTCATTCGACAACGTGCTCGAGCTGCTCATTCAGGCGGGCCGCCCGCTCACGCAGGCAATGATGATGCTGATTCCCGAGGCGTGGGAAGGTGACGAAACGATGTCCGCCGAACGCCGAGCCTTCTACGAATATCACTCGGCGATCATGGAGCCGTGGGATGGTCCGGCGGCAATGGCGTTCACCGATGGCCGACAGATTGGCGCGGTGCTCGATCGCAACGGCCTGCGTCCAGCGCGCTATGTCGTGACGAATGACGACGTCATCGTTCTCGCGTCCGAAGCGGGAGCGCTTCCCTTCCCGGCGGAGAAGATTCGCACCAAGGGACGACTGCAGCCCGGCCGAATGCTGCTCGTCAACACGACGCAAGGCCGCATCTTCGACGACGTCGAGCTGAAGGAGGAGCTGGCATCGCGACGCCCGTATCGACGATGGCTGGCAGAACAGCGCGTCGGTCTGCCCGAGCTCCCGGCCGAGCCGTCAGGCGCGATTGCCGACGTGTCCGATCTCGTTAGGTATCAGCGCGCGTTCGGGTACACGTCCGAAGAGCTGCGGATGGTGCTCGCGCCAATGGCAGCGACGGGCGACGAGCCGGTTGGCTCGATGGGGAACGACGCTCCACTCGCGGTTCTCTCCGACCGCCCACAACTCCTGTTCGCATACTTCCGCCAGCTCTTCGCGCAGGTCACGAACCCGGCGATCGATCCGATTCGAGAACGGCTCGTCATGTCGTTAGGGATGAATCTGGGTCCCACGGGAAATCTCCTCGACGAGACGCCGGAACACGCCAGGCAGCTGCGCCTCGAGCACCCGGTCTTGAACGCGACGTCGATGCGTTCATTGCGAGCACTCGCCGCGCCCGGACTACGCGTCACGACCTTGGACGCCACCTTCTCCGTCAGCGGTGGTCCGCTCGCGCTCGAACCCGCGGTCGATGGGCTCTGCAGCACCGCGGCAGAAGCGGTTCGTGCTGGCCACAGTATTCTCGTATTGAGCGATCGCCGCAGCAGCGCCGACCGTGCACCGATTCCGTCGCTCTTGGCGGTCGCCGCCGTCCATCATCGTCTCATTCGTGAAGGGCTGCGCGCGCGAACGAGCATCGTTGTCGAGACAGCCGAGGCGCGTGAGACAGCGCACTTCGCGCTGCTGATAGGATATGGCGCGAGCGCCGTCTATCCGTATCTCGCGCTCGCGACCGTTTCTGCGATGACGCGTTGCGGTGACATCGCGGCTGCCTGCGACTCGGCGAGCACCGAATCGAATTACCTCAAGGCCGCCGAGAAGGGACTGCTCAAGATCCTTTCGAAGATGGGTATCTCGACACTTCAGAGCTTCTGCGGCGCGCAGATCTGCGAAGCCATCGGGCTGGAATCCGCTCTTGTCGAGCGACACTTCACTGGCACGTCGTCACCCATTGGTGGCATAGGGCTCGACACGATCGCTACCGAGACGCTCGCACGACACGCACAAGCCTTCGGCGCGACCACCGGCGCTTCCGACTTGCTCGACTTCGGTGGCGACTACCATTACCGAATCCAGGGCGAGCATCACGCCTGGAATCCGGCGACGATTGCCAAGCTGCAGCATGCGACGCGAGGCAACGCGTACTCCACGTACCGCGAGTTCAGTCAGCTCGCGAATGACGAAGCCGTTAGGCAGAGGACGCTTCGCGGGTTACTCGACTTCAGCGAGCGGGAACCCGTTGCGCTCCACGAGGTCGAGCCCGCGTCCGAGATCGTCAAGCGATTCGTCACCGGCGCGATGTCGTTCGGGTCGATCAGTCGCGAGGCGCACGAGACGCTCGCCGTGGCGATGAACCGTCTCGGCGGACGCAGCAACACCGGAGAGGGTGGCGAAGAGCGAACGCGTTTCGGCACGGAGCGCAATAGCGCAATCAAGCAGGTGGCATCCGCGCGCTTTGGCGTGACAGCAGAGTATCTGGTGAGCGCCGCGGAGCTTCAGATCAAGATCGCGCAGGGGGCGAAGCCTGGTGAAGGCGGACAGCTTCCGGGCCACAAAGTGGACGACGTCATCGCGAGAACGCGCCACTCGACGCCTGGTGTCACCCTGATCTCGCCGCCGCCGCATCATGACATCTACTCGATCGAAGATCTTGCACAGCTCATTCACGATCTCCGAAGCGTGAACCCCCGCGCAATCGTGTCGGTGAAGCTCGTCTCCGAGTCGGGTGTCGGAACCATCGCGGCTGGCGTCGCCAAGGCGCACGCGGACTTGATCACGATCTCTGGTGACTCGGGCGGCACGGGCGCGTCGCCGCTTTCGTCGATCAAGCGCGCCGGCATACCATGGGAAATTGGTCTTGCCGAAACGCAGCAGACATTGGTGCTGAAAGGTCTGCGATCGCGCGTTCGTCTCCAGACGGACGGCCAGCTCAAGACTGGTCGCGATGTCGTGATCGCCGCCTTGCTTGGCGCGGACGAGTATGGGTTCGCGACCGCGCCACTCGTCGTCGCGGGCTGCGTGATGATGCGCAAATGTCATCTCAACACCTGCCCGGTTGGCATCGCGACGCAGGACACGGAGCTCCGCGAAAAATTCACCGGCCGGCCAGAGGATCTCATCACCTACTTCTTCTTCGTCGCCGAAGAGGTTCGCGAGCTGATGGGCAGGATGGGATTCCGCACCATGAGCGAGATGATCGGCCGTTCGGATATTCTGCGCCCGTCCCTAACGACATCGCCAGGCAAGACGAACGCGCTCGACCTCTCGGCGCTCCTCTACATGCCAGCGCCTGCCGACCATGTCGATACGAGTGTGCGGCACCATGTCGAACATCAACGACACTCTCTGAACGAGGCGCTCGATCACACCCTCATCGAGTCGGCGCGTCCGGCTCTCGAGCGAGGTGAACGTGTCGCGACCACGCTCCCGATCCGGACTGCCGATCGCGCTGTGGGGGCGATGTTGTCCGGGGAGATCGCGAGGCGCTACGGGGACGTCGGGCTGCCTGACGACACGATTGTCGCCCGCTTCGTTGGGTCGGCGGGGCAGAGCTTTGGCGCCTTTGCGGCGCGTGGGCTCTCGCTCGAGCTCGAGGGTGAAGCGAACGATTACGTCGGCAAGGGCCTGTCGGGAGGGCGATTGGTCGTGCGCGCGCCGCGCGGCGCGATATACCTGCCCGACGAAACCGTGATTGTCGGTAATACAGTGCTGTACGGTGCGACGTTGGGTGAGGCATACTTCGGCGGCGTGGCCGGCGAGCGATTCGCTGTGCGGAACAGCGGCGCTCTCGCTGTCGTCGAAGGCGTCGGCAATCACGGCTGCGAGTACATGACGGGCGGCGTTGTCGTCGTGCTCGGCCGCGCGGGACGCAACTTCGCGGCGGGAATGAGTGGTGGTACTGCATTCGTTTTCGACGAGAGCAATTCCTTCGAGCGCTACTGCAATCGAGAGCTGGTCGAGTTAGGGCCTGTGGTCGAGGCGAGCGACCGCGACCTACTTCGTCGCCTCGTCGAGAATCACGCGCGGTACACTGGCAGCCCTCGCGCCCGACATGTGCTCGCACGCTGGGAGCACGCCCTCCGACATTTCGTACTCGTTATGCCCGTCGAATATCGGAAGGCGCTGGCCCGAACTCGTCAGGCAGACGCACGTCGCGCCGATGAGGGAGCGCGACATGGGTGATCCGAGAGGATTCCTCAGACTCCGTCGCGCGACACCCGCACGCGAAGCCCTGGAGACTCGTGTCCAACACTGGCGCGAGTTCTACACGCCGATGCCCGAGACGGAGCTGCGCGAACAGGGCGCGCGATGCATGGACTGTGGCGTGCCCTTTTGTCAGGGCGATACCGGATGCCCAGTGCGGAACGTGATCCCTGACTGGAACGAGCTGGTGTACCACGGAAAATGGCGCGAGGCGTTCGACACGCTACATGCGACGAACAACTTTCCGGAGGTCACCGGCCGCCTCTGCCCCGCGCCGTGCGAGTCGGCATGTGTCCTCACCCTGATCGACCAGCCAGTCGCGATCCGTACGATCGAACAAGCAATTGCCGATCGCGGCTTCGCTGAGCAGTGGGTAATGCCCCAGGCACCGCGGGAAGAAAGCGGTCGCCGCGTCGCCGTGATCGGGTCTGGACCCGCCGG
>DATEGN010000123.1:0-6927 GCA_035280125.1 Gemmatimonadaceae bacterium
CCTCCGGACTCCTCGCGTCTACCTTCGTTGGGCCCGTGCTCGCGTGGCTTTTCACGGTGACGGGGCTGCGAGTGTCGTCTGAGGGATGGGTCATCGTTACGGCGCTCCTTGGCGGCCATTTCGTCACACTCCGGATGATCGATCACCGACCGTGGTCCGATGTATGGATGGATCAACGCGCTGCCCGCCCCGCGCTCCTCGCGCGGGGTTTCTTATTCGGCGCGCTCGCCATCGGAGTGCCGACGCTTCTCCTGATTGCCGTCGGCTGGATGACGCTCAATTCAAGTCCGAACGGTTCGCTGCTTGCCGCGGCGGTCCGCGTATCGGCCGTGCTCCTGCCGGCCGCACTCTATGAAGAGCTGCTGACGCGCGGCTATGTTTTCGCGGTCATGCGTGAGGCCATCGGTTGGCGTACCACGTTGATCTTGACCAGTGTGATCTTCGGCCTGCTGCACCTGCAGAACGTGGGCGCGAACGTCGAATCGATCGTCCTCGTCATACTCGCCGGCGTCTTTCTCGGTGGCTTGCTCGTCGCGACGCGAAGCCTGTATGCCGCGTGGATGGCCCATTTCGCATGGAACTGGACGATGGCGGTTGTCTTCCACACTGCGGTGAGCGGCTTGGCCCTCGAGTCGCCCGACTATCGTTATGTAGATGCCGGTCCCGACTGGATGACTGGCGGCGTTTGGGGACCGGAAGGCGGCGTCGCTGGTGGGCTCGGGATGTTGGGTGGACTCGCGTACCTTTATGCGCGACGTAATTCACGCCGACGAAAATTGCCCGACGAATGACCACGACCGAAAAAATTGCCGTCCTCGGCGCGGGGCAGATGGGCAATGGGATCGCCCATGTCTTTGCGCAAAGCGGCTTTGCCGTGACAATGATCGACATCTCGAACGACGCGCTGGCCAAAGGCCGTACGACAATCGCTTCGAATCTCGATCGGCAGATCAAAAAAGGCTCGCTTGCCGCTGCCGACAAGGACGCGATTCTCGGCCGCGTCACGACCTCGTCGTCCATCGATGCGGTTGCGGACGCGTCGCTCGTGATCGAGGCGGTCACGGAGAAGCGCGATCTCAAGTTCAAGATTTTTGGTGATCTCGATCGACAGGCACGCTCCGACGCGATTCTCGCATCGAACACGAGCTCGATCTCGATCACAGAGATCGCCGCGCGCACTCGGCGGCCCGAATTGGTGATCGGAATGCACTTCATGAACCCGGTGCCGGTGCTGCAGCTCGTGGAAGTGATTCGAGGTCTTCGCACGTCTCAGGCAACCACGACGAAAGTGCTCGAGCTGAGCAAAGCCGTCGGCAAGACGCCTGTCGAAGTGCAGGATTATCCGGGGTTTGTCGCAAATCGTGTCCTCATGCCCATGATCAACGAGGCGGTGTATTGCCTCATGGAAGGCGTGGGCAGCGCCGAATCGATCGACACCGTAATGAAGTTGGGAATGAATCATCCCATGGGTCCGCTCGCGCTTGCGGACCTGATTGGTCTCGATACGTGCGTCGCCATTCTCGAAGTCCTGCACGATGGGCTTGGCGACCCCAAGTATCGGGCTTGCCCGCTGCTCAAGAAGTACGTTGCGGCAGGCTGGCTTGGACGGAAGACCAAACGGGGCTTCTACACTTATTGATCCATGTGGGCTCTCACTCCTCTCACCGAAGAACAGCGCGAGATCCAGCGCGTCGCCCGCGAGTTCGCGGAGCGCGAGATCGCGCCCAACGTCGATCAGTGGGATAGAGACCAGCAGTTCGACCCGGCGATGGTCGGCAAGCTGGGTGAGCTCGGCTTTCTCGGAATGCTGCTCCCGGAACAGTACGATGGCCTCGCGCTCGACACGCTCACGTATCTCGTCGCGCTCGAGGAGATTGCGACGGTAGACGCGTCGATCGCCGTCATGATGAGCGTTCACAACTCGCTTCCGACACAGATGATTCTCCGTTGGGGGAGCGAGGAGCAGAAGAATCGGTTTCTGAAACCAATGGCGCGGGGCGAACTGCTCGGCGCCTTCGCGCTTTCAGAGCCCGATGCCGGATCGGATGCCGCTTCGCTCCGGGCACAGGCGGTGCGCGACGGCGAGTGCTGGGTGCTGAACGGAACGAAGGCGTGGGTCACGAGCGCGCCGCAAGCTGGCGCGATCGTCGCCATGGCCCGCACCGATACGCCCGGTGATCGGCGTGGGCCACGCGGCATCAGCGCGTTCATTATCACCCCGGACATGCCGGGGTTCAGCGTCGGGAAAAAAGAAGACAAGATGGGTCTGCGATCGTCGCCGACGACGCAGATCGTGTTCGACAATCTGCGGGTGCCAGCGGCAAGTCTCCTTGGCGACGAGGGCAGCGGTTTCATTTATGCGATGCAGTCGCTCGACAACGGGCGCCTCGGGATCGCGGCGCAGGCGATTGGGATTTCAGAGGCGGCGCTGCGATTCGCGGCTCGCTATGCGGCGGAGCGGCGACAGTTCGGAAAGCCGATCAAGGAGTTCCAGGCGATCCAGTTCAAGCTCGCCGACATCGCGATGCGGGTGAGCGCCGGGCGAGCACTGCTCCACGCAGCGGCAACAGCGAAGGATCGTGGCGAGCATGTGACGCAGTTCAGCGCGATGGCGAAATTGTTCGCGAGCGAAACCGCGATGGCGGCGACGTCGGAGGCGATCCAGATCTTCGGCGGCTATGGGTATGTGAAGGATTACCCCGTCGAACGCCTGTTTCGCGATGCAAAGGTTACGGAGATCTACGAAGGCACGTCCGAAATTCAGAGAATCGTTATTGCACGCGAGCTGTACTCGCGTGGCGCATAATCAACGGTGCTGGCCCTAACCCCTAGGCTGTAGCCCCTAGCCCCTCGTTTTCAGATGGAAACCTCCACGCTCGAAGGTCCTGTCCATTCCGCGCCCGTCCCGGGCATGCAACTCTTCGAAACCATCGCCAGCATGGGGCACGAGCAGCTCGTGCTCTGCCAGGATGCGGCGTCCGGCTATCGCGGCATCATCGCGGTGCACAGCACCGTGCTCGGCCCGGCGTTAGGCGGCACGCGTTTCTGGAGCTACGCGACCGACGACGAGGCGATTGTCGACGCGCTGCGCCTCGCGCGGGGAATGACGTACAAGAACGCCGTCGCGGGTCTCAACCTCGGCGGTGGAAAGTCCGTCATCATTGGCGACAACAAGACGACGAGCCGGGAGCTGCTCTTTCGTGCTCACGGACGCTTCGTCGAGAGCCTTGGCGGCCGCTACATCACCGCGGAAGATGTCGGTACCAGTACCGCCGACATGGACTTCGTACACATGGAAACGGACTACGTCACCGGCCTCGCCGGCCGGTCGGGTGATCCGTCCCCCGTCACCGCGCACGGCGTATTTCGCGCGATCCAGGCCGCGGCCAAGGAACGATGGAACAGCGACGACGTCTCGGCGCGCACCGTCGCGCTTCAGGGGTGTGGTCACGTCGGTTACTATCTTGCTAAAGAGCTGCACGAGGCGGGTGCCCGGCTCATCGTCACCGATATCGATCCCGAGCGCGTCAAGCGCGTCACCAGCGAGTTCGGCGCGCGGGCGGTGGCGTCGGAGGACATCTACAGCGTCCAGGCAGACGTCTTCGCGCCCTGTGCGTTAGGCGCGATCATCAACGACAAGACGATCCCGCAGCTGAAGGTGGAAATCGTCGCTGGGGCGGCGAACAATCAGCTGCTCGAGGAGCGCCACGGCGAGGAGCTCGAGGATAACGAGATTCTGTACACACCCGATTACGTGGCCAACGCGGGCGGCGTGATCAACGTCTACAGCGAGCTTGCTGGCTGGACCTCAGCGCGCTCGTTCCGAAAGGCGGACGAGATCTACGATACGGTATTGCGTGTGTTTGCGATCGCGAAGGAGGAGCGCATTCCGACCTATCTTGCCGCCGACCGCCTCGCCGAACAACGCATTCACGCCGTGAACGCGATGGTGCGTACATGGCCGCAGTGGCCGAATAAATAGTGGAGCGTGAAGCGTGGAGCGTGATGCGATGTTCGAACGCTCCACGCTCCACGCGCCACGCGCCACGCTTCACGCCAATCATGCTTCCCATTCTGATCGCTTCCGACCACGCCGGCTTCGAACTGAAAGAAAAGCTCGAGCGCTGGCTGCGCGAGATGGGCTATGCGGTGAAAGACCTCGGCACCGCGAGCGCGGAGTCTACCGACTATCCCGATTACGCCCATCCGCTCGCCCAGAAAGTGTCCGATGGCGAGGCTGATCGGGGTGTTCTGCTCTGTGGAACGGGCCTCGGGATGAGCTACGTCGCGAATCGATATCCACATGTTCGCGCCGCCGTCGCGTGGTCGCCCGAGGTTGCGGAGCTTGCGCGTCGGCACAACGACGCGAACGTTCTTGCACTACCCGCCCGCTTCCTCTCCGAGGACCAGGCGCGCCAAATTCTGCGGACGTGGCTCGACACGCCATTCGAGGGTGGCCGTCACGAACGCCGGATTGAAAAAATTGAGCGCGACGACGCGAGCATCGCAGTTCATAACGAGCACGGGTCTCAACCTACGGAGACGCGTTGATGACGAATTGGTCGAGTTGGGATCGGTGCCCGCCCGGTGATGCGCTTCGTGCCGCTGATCCAGACATCGCTGATCTCATCGAGAAGGAGATCCAGCGGCAAAATGAAGGACTCGAGCTCATCGCGAGTGAGAATTTCGTGTCACCCGCGGTGCTCGAGGCGATGGGATCGCCGCTCACGAACAAGTACGCCGAAGGACTGCCGGGCAAGCGCTATTACGGCGGCTGCGAGGTCGTTGACGAGGTCGAGCAGCTCGCGATCGATCGCGCGAAAGAGTTGTTCGGCGCGGAGCACGCGAACGTGCAGCCGCATTCCGGCGCGCAGGCAAATTACGCGGCGATGACGGCTTTCCTGAAGCCCGGCGACACGTTCTTGGGTATGGACCTCTCTAATGGAGGTCATCTGACCCATGGCTCACCGGTGAACTTTTCGGGGATGCTCTTTCGCGCTCTCTCGTACGGCGTCACCGACGAAGGCCTTCTCGACTACGACGATATGCGTCGAAAGGCGCGGGAGCATAAGCCACGATTGGTGCTTGCTGGTTACAGCGCATACTCCCGCATCATCGATTTCGCCGCCTTCGCCGAAATCGCAAAAGAGATCGGCGCGATCTTCATGGTCGACATGGCGCACTTCGCGGGGCTCGTCGCCGCTGGTGTGCATCCATCGCCAGTACCGCATGCCGATGTCGTGACGACGACGACGCACAAGACGCTCCGCGGCCCGCGCGGTGGACTGATCCTGTGTCGTGCCGAGCACGCGAAGGCGATCGACAAATCGCTGTTCCCCGGCTCGCAGGGCGGGCCACTCGAGCACGTCATCGCTTCCAAAGCCGTGTGCTTTCGCGAGGCGCTCGATCCGTCGTTCAAGCGGTATGCGACACAAATCGTCGCCAACGCGAGGGCACTGGCGGCCGCACTCGGCGAGCGTGGCTTTCACATCGTGTCCGGCGGGACGGACAATCACCTGATGCTCGTCGACCTGCGCAACAAGGGCCTGACGGGTAAAATCGCGCAGTCGGCTTTGGACAACGCGGGTATCACGGTCAATAAAAACACAGTGCCGAGAGAGACACAGTCGCCGTTCGTGACGAGCGGTATCCGGATCGGAAGCCCCGCGGTTACAACGCGTGGAATGAGAGAAGGCGAGATGCGCCGCATCGCTGATCTCATCAATCGTGTGCTCAGTGCGCCGGAAGATCAAAACGTGCTAAACGCGGTCCGGGGCGAGGTCCGCGAGCTCGCCAACGCATTTCCACTCTACCCGGTGTCGGCGACCGCCGGCCGGTGAGCACGCCGCCCACCGACGCGCTCGCTCGCCTCGGCGCGCTGCCGGCAGAGCCGCTGTTCGCTCCGCCGTCGCCGCTCGACGAGGCGAAGCGTCTTCGGTCCCTGCTCGGCGCGAACGCGCCGCGGATCTTCGTCAAGCGCGACGATGCCATTCCGTTCGGGTTCGGCGGGAACAAAGTTCGCAAGCTCTCATTGGTCGCCGTCGAAGCGCGAGCACGCGGCGCCGACACGCTGATCACGGTCGGCGGAGTCCAGTCAAATCACATGCGCGCGACGGCGTCCACCGCCGCGCGGCTCGGCATGCAGTGTGTTCTCATCGCGAATGGCTCGCCGCCGCCGGTGCCACGCGGCAATGCATTGCTCGACGCACTCCTCGGCGCCGAGGTCCAGTACGTCGCCTCGCGCGAGCAGCGCGCGACGACGATGCAAACGTTGGCCTCCCGCATGCGCGTGGACGGCCGCATGCCATTTGAAATCCCGCTCGGCGCATCCACGCCGCTCGGTGCCGCGGCATTCGCGCGCGCCGTGGGTGAGCTGAGAGCCCAATTGCCTGCGGGCATCGTGCCAGACGCCATCATTCATGCAACGTCGTCAGGCGGTACGCAGGCCGGATTGACGGCCGGATGCGCGCTGCATGGATTGTCGACCCAAGTCATCGGCATTAGCGCCGACGATCCGTCGTCGTCGATCGAACCGACGGTGCGTGGGATTATTGAGGGTATTGGTGCGCTCGCCGGCCTTGACGGCGCCGCGCTGGCGCGGGGCGTGCACGTCAGCGTCGACGATAGCTTCGTCGGCGAAGGCTACGGGATTGCTACGCCTGCCTCGCGCGAGGCACAGACACTCGCCGCCCATAGCGAGGCCCTATTCGTCGATCACACCTACACGGCCAAGGCTCTGGCGGCTTTGATCGCGTACGTCCGCGCTGGCAGGTTCCGCGCCGAGCACACAATCGTCTTCTGGCATACCGGCGGTCAAGTCGGACTTTTTGCTTGACACGGTGAAGGGCGGAAGGGAGTTGTGCACTTGGCGAACACTCCACATCTTTTCCCTCGTCGCGGGGCGTGATCCTGATCGCCCCGCGCAGG
>DATEGN010000124.1:0-2029 GCA_035280125.1 Gemmatimonadaceae bacterium
CTGCGCCTGATACTTGCCCTTCTTGTCCTTGTACGACTTCGCGCATTGCTCGTCGCTCTGGAAGAAGAGCACCTGCGCGATGCCTTCGTTCGCATAGATCTTCGCCGGCAGCGGCGTCGTGTTGGAGATCTCGATCGTCACGTGCCCTTCCCATTCGGGCTCGAACGGCGTCACGTTCACGATGATCCCGCAGCGGGCGTATGTGGACTTGCCCAGGCAGACCGTCAGGATGTCGCGCGGGATCCGGAAGTACTCGATCGTGCGCGCCAGCGCGAAGGAGTTCGGCGGGATGATGCACACATCCGCCTTGATGTCCACGAACGACTTCGGGTCGAAGTTCTTCGGGTCCACGAGCGTGTTGTAGACGTTCGTGAACACCTTGAAATCGTCGGCCACGCGGATGTCGTAGCCGTACGAGGAGACGCCGTACGACACGACGCCGGTGCGTGTCTGGCTTTCCACGAAGGGCTCGATCATCCGGTGCTCGAGCGCCATCTTCTTGATCCAGCGGTCAGGTTTGATTGACATGTTGGGTCGAGGGTCCAGCTCAACGCCGAAACAGCGCGAACAGGAGCGTGAGAAGAATACTCAAAATGATGGACGTCGCGAGCGGGAAATAGAAGGAGAAATTTCCGCGCTTGACGACGATGTCCCCCGGCAGGCGGAAGAGCGGCACGCCGAACATCATCACCAGGCCGAGGGCCGCAATGGCGAGGCCGAGGACGACGAGCGTCTTGCCCACCGTGACCTCAAGTCAGACGAGCTCGACGCCTGCGAAGAAATAGCCGATCTCGTACGCGGCCGTTTCGGGTGCGTCGGAGCCGTGCGTGGCGTTTTTCTCGATCGACTGCGCGAATTCCTTGCGGATGGTGCCGGGATCGGCCTTCGCCGGATCGGTCGCGCCCATCAGCGTGCGCCATTTCCTGATTGCGTCGGGCGCCTCGAGCACCAGCACGATCGAAGGACCAGACGACATGAAGCCGGTCAGGCTCGCGAAGAATCCCTTCGCCCGATGAACGGCGTAGAAACCCTCGGCTTGCTGCTGCGACAGGTGCACGCGCCGCATCGCCCGAATCTGGAAGCCCTCGTCCTCGATGCGCTGAATGATTTTTCCGGCCACACGACGCCCTACCGCGTCGGGCTTGATAATCGCTAACGTCCGCTCGGTCATACTCGAATTATACCGATCGCAATACTTGCAAACGCCAGCCTCGCCGCCCGATGCAGAAATTGCTCATTGCTAATTGCTTATTGCTGATTTAGTGGGAATTTCGGGTGGCATAGTCGATGCTCGTCATATGGCCCATGAACGAGATCGCTGAAAACCTGAAGGAGCGAAGCATCCGGTTCGCATTGCGCCTCGCGAGGTTCTGCCGGACGCTGCCAGATACATGGGACGGTCGGTTCGTACGAGATCAATTGTTCCGCAGCGGTGCACGAATCGCGGCTAACTATCGCGCCGCCTGTCGGGCTCGCTCACATCGGGATTTCGTGTCGAAGCTCGGAATGACCGTCGAGGAATCGGATGAATCTGTCTTTTGGCTAATGTTCGTCGCCCGCGCTGGAATGGTCAACAACTCCGAACAGAAGGAACTGCTGGATGAAGCCGGCCAACTCCTGGCAATCTTCATGGCCTCGTCAAAAACCGCTTCAACGAGGCGACCCAGACCCAACTAGCAATCAGCAATTGGCAATCAGCAATCGGTCAGTCCAGATTCAACCGCTCTCTTGGAATCTCCAGGCCGTTCACGTTGCCGAGCACGGTCGCGGCGAGGGCGCCGTTCTTGAACAGGTCGGCGGCCACGCGCTGCACGTCGCCGACCGTGACGCGCTCGATGCCGGCGAGCGTCTCGTCGAGCCCGAACTGCCGATCGAAGTAAATC
Organism: Gemmatimonadaceae bacterium; assembly: GCA_035280125.1. Taxonomy (GTDB): domain Bacteria; phylum Gemmatimonadota; class Gemmatimonadetes; order Gemmatimonadales; family Gemmatimonadaceae; genus AG2. The sequence goes on from DATEGN010000124.1 coordinate 1,884, forward strand.
TCCTGCCTGGCGAGGTGCGACATCCGGCTCGCCGTGTTCTCGAGGCTGAGCATCAGGCTGCCTTTGAGGTGATCCTTCGAGCGCTGCAGCTCCGCATCCGGCACCGTCGTCTGCTTGACGCCGCGCAGCTCTTCGACGATGAGATC
>DATEGN010000125.1:0-2264 GCA_035280125.1 Gemmatimonadaceae bacterium
CGCCCAGTCACGCTGGGGTCACATACGCATCTGGTCTATTCGGTTCGCAGCGCCTCCGCCGGATCGACGCGGGCTGCACGGCGCGCCGGAATCCAGCTCGCCAGCGCGGCGACGACAAGAAGGCCCAATGCGGCCGAAACAATCGTCGGCGCGTCCCAGGGCGCGACCCCGTAGAGCGATCCCCGAATGAAGCGCGCGACAATGGCGAAGAACATGAGTCCAGCCCCGACGCCGGTAATCGTTAGGCGGAGCCCGAGGCGGGTCGTGTCCGTAGCGACCACACGCGGCGTCGCTCCCAGCGCGATGCGAATAGCGAATTCGCGTCGCCGTAGCGTCACGACGTACGCCAGGATGCCGTAAAGTCCAACCGCGCCGAGCAAAAGCGTCACCGTCGCCGCGGCGCCAAGAATGAGAATCGTGAATGCCAATTGCGCTGTCGACGTGGTGAGCGCACGCGTCATCAGTTGAACATCGAAGGTCGGGAGCGAGGGATCGATCTCGCGGACGATCTTTTGCGCAGCCGAAATGACGGGTGTCGGATCTGCGGAGGTTCGAATCGCGAGCGCCATGGTGCGAGCGGTGTGCGACGTCGCTGGTGCAGGCTGGACAAGCTCGGGGAAATAGATCGTTGGCGACGGTGGTGCGGCGAGCATCGTGTCGCGGACGTCTCCGACGACGCCGATGACCGTGGACAAGGGCTCGGTGGGGAGCGCGCGAAAACGCTTGCCTAACGCTGCGACACCTGTCGAGTCCTTCCAGAACAATTGTGCGGCGCGTCTCGAGATGACGGCTTCGCCATCTCGTTGCGTCTCCATGCGGTCAAAGACCCTTCCAGCGATGAGGGGAATTCCCATTGTGCGGAAGTAGTCGCCGCCGACGGTCGTGAACATCTGCAAGGGCGGCAGTTTGGCCGCATAGGTCGGATCGTCTTCGGGGTAGAGAGGATTCGGATTGGTCCCCCGGAGGACGAGCGGAAGCCGCGATGTGACGCCGACGCTCGTGACATTCGGTAGCTGCGCCACGCGGTTCACTAACGTTGAATAAAGTCTGCCGATCTGATCGTTCTGCTTGTACTGAATGCGCGGGAGCGAGATCCAGAGCGTCGCGACATTCGCTGGATCGAAGCCGGGACGAATGGCGTGAAGCGACAGAAAGGTGCGAACGAGCAGCCCCGATCCCGAGAGAACGACGAGCGCGATCGCGATCTGCGACGCCACGAGCACCGCACGGATACGATTCTGCCGTCGGGTCGCGGTGACGTTGCGGGTGCCGCTTCGCAGTGCCACCATCCCGACGCGAATGCGAAGCAATGGGAGGAGACTACAGAGTACGGCGGCGACGATGGTCAGGAGGAACGCGAATGCGAGCGCTCGCGCGTCGATCATGATTTCGGTGAGCCGTGGAATGTCCGCTGGACCTGCTGCAACCAAGGCGTGAACGAGAATCCACGCGACCAGAACGCCGAGGAAGCCGGCCACAATCGCGAGCACGGCCGACTCGGAGAAGAAAGCTTGCATCACACGCGCTCGGCCGGCGCCGATGGCCTCGCGCACCGCCAGCTCGCGCTGACGGGCATCGAGGCGAACGAGCGTGAGATTGGCGACGTTGACGCAGGCGACGAGCAGGAGCAGCGCCGCGGCCGAGGCCACCATCCAGAGCGTTCCTGAGATCCCGCCGGTAATATCGTCTCGCAACGGCGTAATCACCGGTCTCGGCTTGACCTGGTCCAGCATCTGGCGCGTCGTTAGGCCCGTGACGAATGTCGGAAACAGCCCCGCGACGCGCGGCAATACATTCGCAAAATCGCGCTGCGCATCGGCGGCACCAGCATCAGGCTTGAGACGCGCCACGGAGTAGTACGCGAACGCATTTGTCGGCGGGTGGTTCCGGTCGAGACCGAGTGGGATCCAGATCTCCGTCTCCGCCGATGGAAAGCGGAAGGTGCTCGGCATCACGCCGATGATCTCCCGTCGCACTCCATTCACATCGAGCGAGCGGCCAATGATGGCCGGATCGGCGCCGAGTTGCGCGCGCCACATTCCCTCGCTGATCAGCATGACAGGCGCAGCACCAGGCTGGTCTTCGGCTTCGTTGAACACGCGTCCACGCGTCGCCGAGACGCCGAGCACGTTGAACATCGTCGCTGTGAATAGCGCCGTGCTTACATGCCGTGGCGCGCTTGGCGCGGCGTCATCAGCAACGACGTTGACAGCGTTCACGTCATAGACGCCGATGCTCTCGATCGTGTGCGCTTGCGACTGATA
>DATEGN010000126.1:0-2459 GCA_035280125.1 Gemmatimonadaceae bacterium
CGGCCTTCCGGCATCGGCAGTTCGCCGAGCGCTGGAATCGTGAGTGGCGTCGTCGGCGTGCGGCGTTGAGTGGCTGCGGCCGCGCTCTGCATCGCCACGCCAATGGCGAGCGCACGAATATCATCAGGAAAGAGCGAGTCTTCGACTCCCGGCAGGACTAACGCGCGCTCGATGAAGGATGGCGAGTGCTCGCGCTCGCGGAAGCCCCCGCGGCTCTCGAGAAGATCCAGCACCGGTTGCGGCAATGCCGCCGATGCACCATTTGCTTTCTGGGCGCCTGATATCGCCATGAACGCGCATGCGACGGGTTCACCGTTACTGCGCATTACTCGGCAATAGAGCTTGAGACGTGAGCTGTCCGCGAGCTCATCGAGCGACAGAAGGCAGATCAGACGCTCGCGCAGTGACACCGGCGCGAGTACTCTGATCCCGTGCTCGAGGACGAGCCAGGTAACGGAGTCGACTTGGTCAGCGCCTCGGAAGGCTCCTTGTCGAGCCTCGCTCACCAATCGATCCCAAACTCCGGTCAAGAGTTTGGTACCCGTGAGAAAAAGCCGCGGGCCGCAGCCTGCGACGTCGCCCTCCACCACTTCCCACGGCGCCGAATAAAAGTGCACGGGCTCCGATCCCAAGTCGACGAACTCGTACGCTATCCCTTCTTTGTGCGGCATGCAACCGTTGCCGCCCCCGTTTCGGGATAACTACGGCCCGTTCCAATACGCCATCCCTAGCGCATTATGGCGCCAGGGAAGGCTCAGCCCGTTAGGTGCCAACTAACGATTTCCGCGAGGCTTACCCGATCTCCGCTTTTGGCCCGAGTCAGATTGGCGATCTCGTCCGACCAGATGATCGACTTCGAACTTGTTCTCTTCGATGAGGCGCTCGACGTGTTCGCCGCTCGCGCCGGCCTGCGGGCCTGTGTCTGCTACGGCGCCACCGAGCCGTATATCGTCCCGGATGAAGTCCTCGCCTGAGGGATCTTCGAGCGTGTCTTCGACATCCGTCTGCTTCACTTTGAAGTGGCCGTCCACGTCACGGCCGTTGTGCGTTTTGCGACGTTCCGACATCTGCTGCGCTCCGTTGCGACTGGTCTCTCTTCACAGAGGCGCAAGCCGCGGGCCGGGGAGCGACCGCAAACTACCGCTCGACTAACAACACCAGATACCGACCGCCCTCCCAGAATTGCTCGGGCTCGGTAATGTGGAGCCGACTGTCGTTCGAGTTCACACGTCCGTCGCGGCCGACACCGTCCGCGTACTTCATTTCCTGCGCGGAAATCACTCGCAGGCGTCCATGCCGCAGCGACGGCAGGGCGAGACTTGTGTCGCGGTAACGGTCGAGCTCGCGGAACTCGCCGTTCTCCGGCGCTCGCGATGAGCCCTGCAATTCGACGCCGTCCTCGTCGTCGCTCGTGCTCGCGATTGAACCGAACGCCGAGCGGATCGACGCGAGCCGCGAGAGCTCGGCGTCAGCGGTCGGAAGCAATTGCCTCTCTCGCTGCCATCCTCTCCAAGTCTTCTTCGCGACCGTGACTTCGCGAATCACGCCCGCCGAGAGCAACTCGTCGCGCGTACCGACCACGTAAAACACCCGGCCCACGCGCGTCGAGAGCCGCGTCAAGCTGTCGCGCATGCGATCCCGCTCGTCGGCGAGCGCTCGATTCTCGAGCCGCAAGCTATCGATCCGCTGCTCGAATTCCGCGAACTGCGCCGCGCGACTTTCGGCCAGCGTCCGGAACATCGCGATTGTTTCCGCGGAAGACGCCAGCGCGCTTCGTGAACTGCTGTCGCTGGCGACCGCCGCGTGCCACAAGCTGTCGCTCGTTCGCAGCCGCGCGGTCAAGCGGCTGAGATTGGCCGCGATTCGTTCCCGCTTCGACTCGAGCACCTCGCGCTCGCTGGCGCTGTCACCGAGCTCGCCGTTAGGCACGAGAGGACGCACCGCTCCACCGCGCGGTCCACCGAGGTCACGATCGATTTCGTTGACGATGCCGGACAGCTCGTTGAGCTGCGCGAGCAGATATTCGTTTTTTTGCGCCAGCTCCTGGCTGAGCTTGCGCGCCGTGTCGCCTCGTGCGCGTTCGCCGTCGAGCGCGACGTGCAGCCGCTCGACCGTGTCGGGTCGTGCATAGTCCCGGAGCACCGTGCGCCACCGATGCGCATCCTTGCAGGCGGCGATGCCGGGAACGACGACGAGGAGCCACAATCGATTGCGCACGGACACTCGCTTCGCTCGCCCCCAGTCTATGTGGAGTCGTGCGCGCCTGGCGCGCGCTCCCGTTCCGCTCGCCTCACGGGCCACCATTTTAACATACCCTCAACCGTTGCCAGTTCTTCCGCAGCAGGCGCCAGAGCCGTTCATTCGCGAAATCAGTCGCCAGCGATTCTACATGAGGAGGATTACGACGCAGTCGGAAATAGATCGTTCCGACAATGCCACAATCGATCGCGCCACTGTTT
>DATEGN010000127.1:0-2510 GCA_035280125.1 Gemmatimonadaceae bacterium
GTCCCGGGTTCGACGCCGATGGCGTCGCCACGCTCTGGATATCGTTGCCGTCGCTGCGATATAAGGGCGACTCCAGCATCTCGCGCTTCTATGCCGAGCTCACCGATCGCATGGCGCAGCTCCCGGGCCTTCGCGGCGTCGGTATCAGCTCGCGTGTTCCTCTCGGCAGCAGTGGGATGAATCAGAATCCATTCTACGTCGAGGGGGACGCAACGTATGACAAAAAAATTCCGCCGCTCGAGATGTACACGACGACCGATGGTGGCTACTTCCACGCGATGGGTATTCCTCTGATCGCCGGGCGGACCTTCGAGTCACTCGTGCGGCAGCACGGGGACGAAGCGATCATCAGCCTCGAGACGGCAAAGGTCTTCTTCCACGACTCCACAGGCCGCGCCGCGCTCAACCGGCGCTTCCAGTCTTTGCCTAACGGTCCGTGGCACACCATCGTCGGCGTGGTCGGCAGTGTGCGCGATACGTCGCTCGCCGGATCGCCCGTGCGTGCGGTGTACTTCCCCAACGTACCCAGCAGTGATTCGCTGATTGGGTCGGTGCAGCGAACGATGGCCGTTTCCGTCCGGACGAGCGGTGACGTGGCGACGATGACGCGTGCGATGCAGCGCGTCATCCGCGAGATGGACGCAACGTTGCCCACCTTCGGCGTTCGCTCGATGCGGCAGACGGTCGAGGCGTCAATGGCGCTTCTCTCGTTCACGATGATCGTCCTCGGCGTGGCCGCCGCGGTGACGCTCGTGCTCGGGATGATCGGGCTGTATGGGGTAATCGCCTACGTCGTTTCGCTGCGGACTCGCGAGCTGGGCGTTCGCATCGCACTCGGTGCGCAGCCGTTTGCGGTGGCACGGATGGTCACGGCGCAAGGTCTCGCGCTCTGCGGCGCGGGAATCGTAGTCGGTCTCGTACTGGTCGCGGTCGGCGGCCGCTTCCTGCGCAACCTGTTGTTCGAGGTCGCGCCGACCGATCCGATTACGTTAGGCGTGACGATCCTGCTGCTGGGCGCGTTTGCGTTGCTCGCGAGCTGGATTCCGGCGCGGAGGGCGGCGCGGGTCAACCCGGCCGAGGCACTGCGGACGGATTAGGCCGACACTCGGCCTAGCCCTTGCAGCGCGCGACACGCGAGTCGTGACGCAGAGGGTCGTCTCGTGCGCATACACGTTCTGTTGGCTGCCTCGCTCGGATTGCTCGCTTCGTGTTCCGATTTCACGACGGCGCCGAATACCGATCTTGGTCTCTTCGTGTGGGCGGAGGTCTCGCCGAGTGTCGTCAGTGCATCGGACTCGGGCGCGACGCTGCATCTTCGGGTCTACGCGAGAAATCCGAGCGCGCGGACGATCCGCGTGCCCGGCGGCCCACCCTATGTCTTCTCGACCGATCCTGCAACGAGCAAGAATATTTGGGGCAGCCTCCGTATCGGAAATCGCGAGTCCGAGATGAACGCCGGCCCGAATGTCGATTGGTGGGGTCAGCATGTCTACGTATTCGCGCCGCACGAAACGCAGTACAGCGAGATGATCGTGACGGTTCATCAGTGGCGCTCACAGGGCTGGAGCTTTGCGTCTGGCCTTTATCGGATTCGCGGCTGGTTCAACGGCCACGAGGGTGAGAGTGCCGTTCTTTTCGCCACTCCCTGATGATCGCCTCTCGGGCGGCTGGCTGACCTCAATGCACCTGAGCTGATACGCGAGCGCGGTACTCGCCCGCAGGGATCCATTCCACGATGAGCAGTTGAGCGTTGCCGTACCACGCATCGTCCGGCGCGAATTGCCCGTTGAGTCCTGGTGCGTCGTTAGGCTGCAAGCGCATTGTGCTTTGTCGAATCGACGTCCCAGGCAACACAAGCCAATCGGCACCGCCGCCGCTGTTCCGGTTGAACAAGGCAACCGCCTCGCCGCGGCCGGGGTTCAGCATCACATAGGACGGTCGGTCCACGCCGCCGAAAAAAGACTGGGCGCGGGCTCGAATCCCTCCGCCGGGATCTCCGACGGAAGCCGTTTCCAGTTCAACGGAAGTCTGACCGAGCTCGTGCGCGACACGTGCAATGCGCACGCGCATGCCATCGGAGTTGATCTGTTCACCTTCGCGTAACGGCACTCGCGCAAAGACGCGCGGGCGCATCAGCGAGAGGCGGCCCTGGATCTCCAATGAAACGAGACCACGTGCGACAGCAGACACGGTATTGCCGTGCAGCGGCACACCTATTCGGTCCATTGTCAGCGAATTCAAAGGTGCGCCGAGCCAACGCACCGGCGCTTCGAGCGGAGGGTCAGGAATGCGTAGAGTCGCGCCCATCGTGGCCGGCAACACGAGGACGGTGCCGTCGCGCAGTCGTGCAACCGCAGTGTCCGCGGTGAATACAGCGGACAGCGACGCCGGAGCGCTATCGCCCGCCAAACGCACGTTGATCTGGTGCGTACGGAGAATGTCAGTTGCGAGGTTGTTCACGTTGAGAATTTCTAACCTCAGACCCGTTGCGATCGACGGCGGTGGCGAAG
>DATEGN010000128.1:0-2498 GCA_035280125.1 Gemmatimonadaceae bacterium
ATGCTCGAGATCACGTCCGACGAGCGAGTAGTACATCTCGGCGGCGCGGAACTGTGTCCATCCGCGCGCGCGTTGAATGCCGATGGCCTTGGCCGCCATCCACGCCGGCCAGTTCGAGAAGCCGACGTATCGCACCTTCCCTTGGCGCACGAGGTCCTCGAGCGCTTCGATCGTCTCTTCGACCGGCGTGAGGGTGTCGACTTTGTGCGCCAGGTATACGTCGATGTAGTCGGTGCCGAGACGCGTCAGGCTGCCCTCGGCCGCAGCCAGAATGTGCCGCCGCGAAAGGCCGCTTTCGATGAGCGATGGCCCCATGCGGTTGCCGACCTTGGTCGCGATCACGACCTCTTTGCGTTTCGCGCCGAGCGCCTTGCCGAGGATCCGCTCGGACTCACCGCCCGCGTACACGTCAGCCGAGTTGAAGAAGTTGACACCGGCATCGAGTGCGCGCCCTACGAGCGCATCCGCGCCGTCCTGACTGACTTTGTACACTGATGCAAACGTCGGGGTGGCCGCTGAACCGAACGTCATGCTGCCCAGTGCCAGACGCGACACGATCAGACCCGTCTCACCGAGACGCGAGTACTGCATCCGTCGATGATCGCACGAAACGATCCGGTCACCCGAGGTCACTGGACCATTCATGAACCAGACGTTTGCGAGGTCGACATAGACCGAATCACCGAAGCACGAGGCTCAGTGCCTCGGTGCCTCGGTGGTGGTCACCGACGGCGCTCTTACCAGCGCGACTCGCGGCGCTGACGGCCGAAGCCGCCACCGCTGCGACCGCCGCCACCATTGCCACGCGGCTCCATCGGCCTCGCCTCGTTGACCGTGAGGTTCCGCCCGCCGTACTGATGCTTGTCGAGCTCGCTGATCGCGCGTTGCGCGCCTTCGGCGTCGCTCATCTCGACGAACGCAAATCCGCGCGCCTGGCCGGTCGCCCGGTCACGCACGATGTTGATGGTGGCCACCGGGCCGGCTGACTCGAACAACGTCTGAAGATCGGACTCGGTGGTCTCGTACGGCAGGTTGCCGACGTAAAGCTTTGTGCTCATGAACTACTCCTGCATCTCGAAGGATGCGATGAATCTGAAGGCAGGCTCGAGCGGAATGCTCGATGACGAAACGCAGGAGAGACGAGTGAGAGGCTCGGATCTGATGCGGAAGGCCTGAGCGCAGCGGTCAGAGGTAGAGATCTTACCATCGGCGGCGGTCAGGGCCCAGCGCGACACTACGAATCGGACGATCGCGTCCGCGAGTTGCGCGGATCGCCGCGTTCACCCCCAGTACCACACGACAACGACACCGTTGTGTTGGTCTGCGGAGTGGCAGATATTGATCAACCGATCGGGCTTGAGACTGTTGGCGAAGGCGGCTGCTTCCGACAACAGCGTATCCCACGAACCGAACGTCCTGCGAAAGACCTCGAATTTGATTGTCACGAAGACACTCCAGTCTGCTGCACTCCCTGGCGGGCTGACTATTATTGACGCGCTGCGAATCAGAGACCGTCTTGCCGGTCCGGCTGAATCCGAAGGCTATGTACGAAACGGAGGCGATGTGGCGAACGCGATCCCGGTCCTCGACCAAGACATCTTCAGCGCCGAATCGGTCCGCCACGCGCGGGCGGTGGACGATCGCGTCCGCGAGCTCGCGCCGGTTGTCCGGCTCGGTCATGAGGATATCGTGGTCATCGGGCGTTTCAGCCACGTGTCCGCCGCTCTGTCTGACTGGCGATCGTTCTCGAGTCGATCGCGGCCCTGGCACGATCCCGCCTCGGTCAGACCCGAGATCCTTCTCACCGACGATCCGCCTCGTCATACCGAGGTGCGTGTCGTGATCGCCAACGCGCTCTCGCCGAAGGCGCTCAATCGCATGGCACAGGCGTTCGCGAAGGAAGCCGCGCTCGTTGTCGAACGGGTGCTCGGTGTCGACGGAGAGTTCGACGCCGTCTCCACTATCTGCCGGCCGTTCGTCTACAAAGTGCTGCCCGATCTGCTCGGACTGCCTGTGCCCGGGCGCGAACATATGGAAGCGTTCGGCCACATGGTGTGGGCGACGATGGGCCCGATGAACGAGCTGTTCAACGAGGCGATGGTGGGCAGCGATCCGGTGCTGGCGTGGGTCGAAGAATGCTGCAATCGAGAGAACCTGGATTCCGACGGGCTCGGGATGGCGATGTTCAACGCCGCGGATCGCGGCGAAATCACGCAGGCCGAGGCCAAGCTGCTGGTGCAGATCCTGCTCTCTGCGGCCGCCGACACTACGGTCATGACACTCGGCACCGCGATTCGCGCCTTCTGTGAGTTCCCCGACCAGTATCAGACGTTGAGGCAGAATCCTACGATGACGCGAACCGCGTTCGACGAGAGCCTCAGGTGGGATTCACCGTCGCGGATGGCGGGACGTATCACGACACGCGATGTCGAGATCGACGGATACGTGATTCCGGCGGGCACGCGCTGCGGCCTGCTGTTCGCGGCGGCCAACCGCGA
>DATEGN010000129.1:0-22626 GCA_035280125.1 Gemmatimonadaceae bacterium
TGTCGAGGAACAGTGGGTCGGACTGGAGAACGCCAGTGAGCGACTCGGCGTGCCGCCGCACCATGTAATCGACTATCTCGCCATGGTCGGTGATTCGTCCGACAACGTGCCCGGCGTGCGCGGCATCGGCGAAAAGACCGCCCAGGAGCTCGTGAGCACCTACGGTTCCCTCGAGAACATCCTGGCCCATGCGGGGGAGATCACGAAGAAGCGGCCGCGCGAAGCGCTTCTCGAGCAAGCGGATATGGCGAGGTTGAGCAAACAGCTCGTCACTATCCGAGACGACGTCGACGTCGATCTGAATGTCGATCGTCTGAAAATCGTCGAGCCCGATCGCGAGAGGCTGCGCACCCTGTATGTCGAGCTCGAGTTCCACACGATCATAAAAGACATCGCGCCGGCAGAGACCGAGGTTGTCGTCGAGCGCCCGAAGACCGACTACGCCACCGTCGACAGCGTCGCGATGCTGCAGAAGGTCATCGCCCGCGCACGCAAGGCCCCACACATCGCGATTGATACCGAAGCAGTCATCGATCCTGCTTCTCCAACTGAGCTCGATCCGCTGCGCGCGACGCTTGTCGGAATCGGTATCGCCGTTGGGCCGGGCGAGGCGTATTACCTGTCCTTTGCGCATCGTGAGTGGGAGGATCCACAAGGAACGTTGGCGTTAGGCGATGCGACTGGCGAGCTTGGCGCGGAGGAAAAGCCGGCGGAAGACGACCTCTCACCGAAAAAGAGTCCGCGCAAACGCGCTCCCGCCAAGGCAGAGCCAACGAGCATCGCCGCTCGCGCCTTAGCGAGCAGCGGTCGTTCGCGGGCGCGCAATCTGCCTCCGATCTCCGACCCAGCGCTCGCGCCGCTGCGTGCGCTTCTCGAAGACGCGACGGTTTCGAAGACGGTGCAGAACGCGAAGTTCGACTTGCTTGTGCTCCGCGGTGCGGGAATCGAGCTTCGCGGTCTCGACTTCGACACGATGGTGGCGAGCTATGTGTTGGATCCCGGCCGCCGCTCGCACGGCATCGACCAGCTCGCGCTCGAGTTCCTGAATCACAAGATCACCACGCTCGCGGAGCTCTGCGGACGGGGCAAGGACACGATCCCATACGATCAGGTACCCATCGAGTGCGCCCGGGACTACTCGTGCGAGGATGCGGATTTCACCTGGCGGTTGCGCGGGGTGTTCGAGCCGCAGATGGAGACGCTTCAGCTCGCGCGGCTCTTTCGCGAAGTCGAAATGCCTCTCGTGGGCGTACTCGCCGAAATGGAGTGGAGCGGCATCGCGATTGACGTGGACTGGTTTCGCACGCTCAAGGAGCGCTTCGAGCGCGAGCGCCGCCGTGTGGAGCAGGAGATCTATGCCGAGGCGGGACAGGAGTTCAACATCAACTCAAACCCCAAGCTTCGCGAGATTCTCTTCGACAATCTGCAGCTCCCGGTCCTGAAAAAAACCTCGACGGGTCCATCGACCGATGCAAGCGTATTGCAGCAGCTCGCGGATGAGGGCCACGCGCTTCCCGTGCTGCTCATGGAGTATCGCGAGATCGCGAAGCTGGAGAGCACGTACATCGACGCTCTCCCGGCCTATGTGAATCCACGAACGGGTCGTCTGCACACTTCGTTCAGTCAGACCGTTGCCGCCACCGGCCGCCTTTCGTCGAGTGATCCAAACTTGCAAAACATTCCCATCCGGCGAGAGCTGGGCCGCGACATACGCCGCGGCTTCATCCCTCGCCGTGGCTGGGAGCTCGTTGGCGCCGACTACTCGCAGATCGAGCTACGCGTCCTGGCACATCTGTCCGGCGACCCAGCGTTTGTGCAGGCCTTCCAAACCGGCGGCGACATTCACCGCCAAACCGCCGCACTGATTTTCGATGTTCCCGTCGATGGCGTGACCTCGGAAATGCGCGCGCGGGCGAAGACGATCAACTTCGCGACCATCTATGGCCAGGGTGCACGCGCTCTCTCTCAGCAGCTGAAGATTCCCTTCGCCGAGGCGAAGGCATTTATCGAGCGCTACTTCGAGCGCTTCAAGCGAGTCCGCGAATATCTCGACTCGATGGTCGCGTTCGCGCGCGAGCACGGGTACGTGCAGACCATTTTCGGGCGACGGCGCTACATCCCGGAGTTGCGAGACCGCAACTTCAACATTCGCGCATTCGGCGAGCGAACGGCCGCGAATTCACCAATTCAAGGATCGGCGGCGGACCTCATCAAGATCGCAATGATTCAAATCGACGCGGCACTTCGTGCGCGACAGATGAGCAGCCGTATGCTGTTGCAGGTGCATGACGAGCTGGTCTTCGAGGTGCCCGGGCCGGAGCACGAGGAGCTCATGAAGCTCGTGAAGCACGAGATGGAGAACGCTGCACAGCTGTCCGTTCCGCTCGTAGTCGATCTCGGCGAGGGCTCGAATTGGCTCGAGACGAAGCTTGCCTAGGATGACGTTACGTGACAACAGGTTAGAGCGTATAAGGAGAGCCGACTCTCCCGTTGCTCGTTCACGTTCGTGGCAGCAAGCCCTCCCATCGCACGTCTCGCTCAGGCCGATTTTCGATGACGCACGCCCGCCGCTAGGGATTCACACTCGTCGAGTTGTTGATCGTCGTCGTCGTCATCGGCATTCTGGTCACGATGGCGATCCCACGATTTCAGTCGACCAAAGGCAAGGCATACCTCGCCTCGGTGAAGAGCGATCTGAAGAACCTCTCCACGGCAGAAGAGTCGCTTTTCTACGGCACCGTGGCGCCCGTGGCGCCGGCGACGTTCGAAGGCCAGATCGGCTGCAACTGAAAGCCACTCAGCGTTAGGCGTGCCGACTGGTAAAGAAGGCGAGGCGCACGTCTCGTCGACGCATCTCGATCCGCCATTTCGCGAATTCGTCTCGCGTCGCGAGGGAATGATCTACGCAATGAATGGTGGTCTCTGGCTCCATCGACACGTCTGGAAAGGACGCAAGATGGCGCACCTCGTCTCCACCGACCGCAAACGGTTGCTCGCGTATGGCCGCGACGCGGGGCTCCCCGCCGCGCGGTTGCAGTACAAGCCGCTCAAGGATCCTAGGACGGGAATTCGCCGCGAAGCATGGCATTGGGATCTCGGTGGCCCAGTCCTGCCGCCTCCGACGAAGCGTTACTGATGCTGGTCGTCAGACCGCTTCACTCACGCTGACTTCCCGAAGCAACCCCTCGATGTCGAGCGCTTCGCTGCGAAGGCGTTGCAGATCGCTCTGTAGCTGCGCGTGCAGCCTCGGTCGCCTTCGAAAGAGCAGATACGTGCGTGCTCGGCGGACTGCGCGCCGCAGCCGTTCGCGAAAGAGAAAATTCACGTCGGCGGCAAGCGGAAGGCTAGCGACATATGCGATCGCTGCGAGCCAACCAGCGAGCCACGCCACGAGCGCGCCCTGCGCAAGATAGAACGCGAGCACGAGCCCCGCGCCCGCGACAATCGTGCGCATCGCTGGATCAGACGCGCTTTCAATGGAACGACGAGCAATGATTCTCGCTCCGTGAAAAGGCAGCCAGTGATTGATCGTGCCCCAGAGCGCAATGGGACCAGCGATCGCGAGAACCCAGCTTTCGCGGAGCACGAAGGGGGCTGCAAAACGAGGCTCGGCGGAAACGCTGATATCCTCCAGCGCGACACGATGGAGGGCGAGTCGGTCCTCGAAGGTGGCCAGCGATCGCAACAGAGCGTCGGTCCTCGCGCGAAGCCGATCGTCCGCGCGAGTTAGCCCGCGCCGCGCTTCGTCGATCCGTCTCGCGATAGAGATATCCACGTGAAGCGAGTGCGAAGAGCCTACGGATGGCGGCTCGTTCTGGAATAGCGCCGCCAGGAGTGCGGACAACGCAGCCGCGCGCGAAGCGTCATCCACCGTCTCGTAGTTCTGCGTCACGCTGCGCAGTCTGGCGTCGATCTCTTCAGTCAATGCGGAAACAGCATGGTCGCCCGTGACAGCCCAGCGATCGAGGACGATCGGCTCCCCGACTTGTACGAGAACTCGCGTCCGAGGAGTCTGTTTGCGCTCGAATATCAGGCCCACTGGAACGATCTGCAGGCCGTGCACGCCGCCCTCATCGCGCGCTTCGAGCGCGATGCGTGCCGCGCCCGTCCTCAGCGGAGCGAGCGACGGATTGTCGTGAGAGATGCCTTCGGGAAAAACGACGACCGCGCCGCCGCGTCGAAGCACTCCGCGAAGCGCGTCGAACGAGCGCGCGTTACGGCGTGGATCGATCGCCTCTTGAGCAGACGCGCGCACGTCCTTGCTCCTGACGAGCGGTACGACGCCGACCCAGGTGAGAAATCGAGCGAACGCCGGATTGGTGAATAGAGTGGACTTGGCCGTGAGCACGATTCGTCGGGGCATCGCCCAGCCCACGAGCAACGCGTCAACGAGGGCGTTGGGATGGTTGACGACGAGGAGCGTTGGCGCCTTACGAGGCAACCGGTCGAGCCCCTCGACGTCGACGCGCCGGTAGAACCAACGGAGTGCGATCCCGGCGATGCTTCGCAAGAGCGCGTACAGCATTACGTCGCCCGTAGCCGCTGCGCATGGCGATCCGGAACGCCGCGGAGGATCCAGATCGCAATGACGAACATTATCGCCACGACGAGAACGGCGGCACGATAGGCTACGCTGGTGCCAAAGGTGCCTTCGAGGGCCCAGGTCGTGAGCCCCCAGAGTAACGGGCCGATCACGGCCGCCACGCGCGCTGACAACAACATGAGGCTGAAGTATCGGCCAGCCTCGACGTCAGGAATCAGCGACAACAATAACGGACGTTCGATGGCGTTCACGCCACCGAAGTTGAGTCCAATGGCGAGACCAACGAACCAGAAGGCATTCTTCGATGTCACCGCCATCATGCAGGCAAGGAGGAAAACCCAGATCCAGAGCGTGATCGCGAGACACCGCTTGGAGCCGATGCGATCCACGAGGTGGCCATAGAAGTAGCTACCAAAAATCGCGGGAATCGTGAGCACCATGAACAAGGTGATCTCACTGCCTTTCTCGAATCCCACGGCACGCACGGCATAGAGCGTCATAAACGAAACGATGGTCCCAATCGCATCCTGATACACAAGCGACGTAATGATGAATCGAAGTGCGCCGGGGTGCTGACGCGCGGCCGTAATCGTTTCCTTTACATCGCGAAATGCCTTACGCCAGTTCACGGGGATTCCGCGCGGCGCTGGGTTGTGGTCCCGGGTGAACAGGAACAAGGGCAGCGAGAAAAGAAGAAACAGCACGCCCGTCGGTAGGAACGTCGCTACGCGACCACCGCTTGCCGTGAACGGAAAGATCGCGTGAAGTGCGTTGTTCGTACCGGCGCTGAGTTGGACGACCTTGGGAATTCCGCCCGTAAAGAATGGGGCTACCAAGGCTACTCCAGCGATCGAGCCCACGTATCCGAGCGCGACTCCAAATCCGGAGAGGCGACCCTGCTCTTCGACGGGGACGAGCTCCGGCATCATCGCGTTGTAGAAAGGCTGCGCCGCTTGATAGGCAAAATTAGCAATCACGAACGCGATCAAGACGGGCAGCAATGATGACGTGCTAGCGTGCCAACCGGCGGCAACGGTTGCGGGATGTGCGACAGCTTCTCCGACGAGCGGCAGCGTTGTTTCGCCGAGAACGCTCATGACTGCGCAGGCGACACATGATGCGATCGTGAAGCCGATAACCCATGGCTTGCGGCGCCGCCGCGCATCTGAGATTGCGCCAAGCACCGGTATCGCGCATACAACCAGGACCGAAGCCGAGGAGTTCGCTATCGAGTAGAGGAGATCCGTAGAATGCAGGTCGCTGACGAGCCACACCGAGAAGTACAGCGTGGCGATGTTCATCGAGAAGATTGTGTTGGCAAAGTCGTACAATGCCCAGCTCCAACGCTCGATCGCCGGCGCGCGGACAACCGGGCGGATCTCGCCATCCGGGAGGGTCACGGGCATGACATGTTGCGGGTGAGCCATGGGCTCGCTCCTTGAGGCCAAGGTGTGCTAAATGACCTTAGTGACCGTCGTCTTATGGTGGGATACGTCGGGTGACGTAGCGCACGCCGGCGACGTCTCATTGACGGGTTAATCGGCCGATCCAAATTACGACCGATGCCTCACTTCCGCCGCATCGACATGTCGCACGCTTCGAGGACAGTATTGCGCCTCAGGATGAGCTCACCGCTCGCACGCTACCGCAGCATTTTTTTCTCCGCCGCGCTGGCAGCCCTCGGCGCATGCGAGAACCGAGGAAACACTCCAGCAATCGATTCGTCGGTTCCGCTGCGTCCCGCGAATATCGGATCAACGGGCGCGCCTGCGGCAACGACATGGGACAGCCGACTCGGGCCCGTGCTACTGATCAGCGGACAATCAGCCGACCTCGCGACGGTGGTCGTTGGCGATTCATCGCGTACCGGTGCTGACACGATCACTGAGCGCGAGGCGATCGCGATTCGGTCGGCGCCGGCGCTTCTCATCGGTCGCGGGGACTCCGTGCAAATCGGGCTCCTTCAGGAAGTGCACTCGGCCAAAGGAGATGAAGACTCGGAATGCACCGGCTGGCCGGCGTGGAAGATCACGAGCGCGAAAGCCGGCGGCGCGCTGGCGTCATGGTCCGTTGGATTCGTCGGCACTACGGTGCAGCCGGTTCGCATGGACTCCATCGAGAGTCTCAGCCGTGCCGACTCCGCTCGACTCGCCGCAGATGCGACCCGCCTCGCGTCGACTCTTCCGGGAGGGGGCGGCGAGCGCTTCACCGGCTTGCCATTCACGGTTACGTCCCTCTGGCGCTTTCGAGCCGGGCCGGGGACGGAAGGCCTCGTCGCGAATCTCGTTAGGCACGTCAATCAGGAAGCCCGGCCCCTCGAGGAGCGAACGCTGGTCATCGCTGAGCGAGACAGTAGTCGGCGAGATGAGCGCTTCAATCTCGCCTACTACGATCGATCGCAAGGCCCGGAAGAAACCGTGGAGAGCCGCGATGTCCTGGCCCTGGCACGGGCGGCGCCGGACGCGCAACCGATGCTGGTCATTGGCCGAGACTACGGCGACGGAATGGCATACGCACTCATTCAGCGCGACCCTGCGGGCCGATGGCGCGAGAAGTGGCGCAGTCCAAGGGGCCACTGCAAGTAGACCGAGACGGCTACTCGATCCGCGCGAGCGTCGCTGGGGGTGTCGCGCGCCCTCCGATGCCGGCCAGGGCAGCGAGTGTGAGCAGGTACGGCAGCGCGAGCACGAGTTGATAGGGGACGTTGAAACCCATCGCTTGCGCGAGGTATTGCAGAGACGTCGTTGCCGCGAACAATAGCGCGGCCAGCCCGACGCCGATCGGTTTCCACCGACCAAGCACGACGATCGCAATCGCGATGAAGCCGCGGCCGGCAGACATTCCTTCCACGAACGTGCCTGCCTGAGCGAGCACCAGCACACTACCCGCAGTGCCGCCTAACGCTCCAGCAACGATCGTCGCACCAAACCGGTACCGCCGCACCGGTATGCCCGCCGCCGTCGCCGCAGCAGGGTTCTCGCCTATTGCTCGCAGCGCGAGACCGGCATGCGTATGCCCAAACCACCACCATATGAATGGCACGACGGCGTACGTGAAATATGTCACCGCCGGCTGCGCAAAGAGCGCGATGCCAACGACGGGTAGTCGGGCAAGCAGCGGAATTGAAAGCGGAGGGCTCGTCTCGATAGACAGCGCCGCGCCGCTCGCGCCGTACAGCGTGCGATAGAGTGTTCCGGTCGCGCCAATCGCGAGGAGAGTGATAGCGGTGCCCGTGATGATCTGGTCCGCGCCCATACCTAACGTCGCAACCGCGAAGACAAGCATGATGATTATGCCCGCCACGGCGCCGCTCGCGTATCCAAGCGCGCTCCCACCATGTGTTGCTCCGACGAGTGCGCCGAAGGCGCCGCCGAGAATCACACCTTCGAGCCCGATGTTGATCAGCCCTGCTCGCTCCACCAGCAATTCTCCCGAAGCGGCGAGAACGAGGGGCGTTGCCGTCCGAATCGTCGCCTCCGCAAGAGCCGTCGCCAGCGTGGCGCTCATGCGTTGAGTTCCTGCTCACGCGATTCTGAAGTTGCTCCGCCTGACTTCTTCGCCTCTGTTCCCAACTCGAGTGGCCAAGCGACAATCAAGCCGAGGATGATCATCGCCTCGACGATGGAAACGACTACAGAGGGAACCCCCGCATCGCGCTGCATGGCCGACGCGCCGGCTTCCAGAGCGCCGAACAAAAGACCGCTCGCGACGACGGCCAGAGGATCGAGCCGCGCCAGCAGGGCGACCGCAATACCGGTGTAGCCATACCCGGGTGAGATGTTTTCGTACAGAGCGAATGTCACTCCGGTGAGCTCGATGGCGCCTGCCAGCCCCGCGATCGCACCGCTCACAATGAATGCACGACTGGTGGTGCGCGCCACGTCGATCTCGCCCGCCACTCGCGCGGCGTCGGCGTTCGCGCCCACGGCGCGCAACCGGAACCCCGCAGCGGTGAAGCGCAGAACCCACCACGAGACGACCGCCGCGGCAACAGCGATCAGGAATCCTGCGTGCAGCCGTGAGGCCGGCAGAATGCGCGGCAACCGCGCTGCCATCGCGATCGTTGCTGACTGCGGATAGATGTGAAGTGGCTCCTGAAGCGGGCCACGCACGAGGTATCCCACGAGATCGAGCGCGACAAAGTTGAGCAAAATCGTACTGATCACCTCCAGCACGCGGAATCGGACGCGAAGAAGTGCCGCAATGCCAGACCACGCTCCGCCCGCGCAAGCACCAGCGATGAGCCCAATCCAGGGGCTTGCGTAACTCGAGCCAATTCCCGGAATCAGCGTGATCGCAACGGCAGCGGCTGCGCCGGCGAGCAGCTGGCCTTCCGCGCCGATATTGAACACGCCGGCCCGAAAAGCGATTGCTACTGAAAGGCCGGTAAGGATCACCGGTGTCGCTCGAACCAGTGTTCCAGACGCAATGGCATAGCCTGATCCAAGGGAGCCACGAAACAGCGCGAGCATCCCCGCCTCGGCATCGAAGCCCAAGGCGTGTAGAAGAATCGGAATGACGACAACCACGCCGCCAAGCATCAATACGGCTCGGACCAGTGTGCTCGGCGCTCGCCAGCGTGATGGAAGTATCATTCGCCGCCGATTGAGGCTTCGCATGATCTGTCGCCGATCGCGCAACCGATTAGGATTTCGTCCGTGAGTCTCTCGATTTCCGCTGACGTAACGACTCGACACCTTGCCCCGGCAACGAGTGTCGATGCGGATCCTCGCCGCTGGCGAATGCTTGCGCTCCTGGCCTGTGCGGAGCTGCTCGGCATGTCATTGTGGTTCGCAGCCAGCGCCGTATCCGCCCAATTGGGCGTACGCTGGAGCCTTGGTCCGTCCGAGGTCGGCTGGCTCACCGCAATCGTACAACTCGGTTTCGTCATCGGCACCGCCGTTTCGGCATTTCTGAACCTCGCGGACATTCTTCCGTCTCGCCTGCTGTTTTCGGTCTCGGCGTTGCTCGGCGCAGCCGCGAATGCAGCGGTAGTTGTCACACCAAGCTATCCCGGCGTCCTCGTTTGCCGTTTGCTGACTGGATTCGCATTGGCAGGCGTGTATCCGCCGGCCATGAAGATGATATCGACTTGGTTCCGCGCCCGAAGGGGACTCGCCGTTGGAACCATTGTCGGCGCACTCACGGTTGGTAAGGCGGGGCCATATCTCGTGCACGCGATGCCGGGAGCGGGCGTTCGGCCAGTCGTACTCTCGGCAAGTGCGGGCGCCGTCGTCGCGGCGATTCTCGTCGCGTTGTTCTATAACGATGGTCCGTTCCCCTTCCCGCCACGACGGTTCTCATGGACGCTGGTCGCGACTGTCCTTCTCGAGCGGCGATTTCGGCTCGCCACGGGCGGTTATCTGGGACACATGTTCGAGTTGTACAGCGCCTGGACCTGGATTCCCACCTTCATCGCGATGAGCGCTAGCAGCGTCGGCATTGCGGCGGGTCCCAGCCGTGACGCGCTCGTTGCCTTCGTGGCGTTCTGTGCGATTGCCATTGGTGGGTTGGGTTGCGTGTGGGGCGGAATTGTCGCCGATCGTCGCGGCCGCGAGTGGTTGGTCACCGTCGCTTTGGCCGCTAGCGGCACCTGCGCCATTCTGATCGGATTCACCTTCGGCAAGACTCTCTGGCTTCTCGTTCCCGTGTCGTTGATATGGGGATTCTTCGTCATTGCCGATTCGGCACAGTTTAGCGTTCTCGTAACCGAAGCGGTGCCGCCGCACGCGGTCGGCACGGCATTGACGGTTCAGACGTCGATTGGCTTTCTGCTGACGATGTTATCGATACAGCTCGTGCCTCCGGTTGCGGCGGCGATCGGCTGGCGCTGGGCCTTCGTCATGCTCGCTGCCGGGCCCATTGTCGGAATCGCGGCGATTCAACAGCTTCGGCGAGCGGTCACGCAAGACCGAGCATCGCCCGTCCCGCCGCCTCGCGGTCGTTAGGCACTTCCACCAGCCGCCCGGCATGCATCGCGACCACCCGGGTCGACAGGGCGAGCACCTCGTCGAGATCGCTCGAGTACACGATGACGGCCGCTCCGTTGGCCGCCGCCGACCGCAGACGGGCGTGCACCGCCGCGGTCGCCCGAATGTCGAGTCCTCGCGTTGGATTCTCGGCGACGATCACCGCCGGCCCGTCACTCAGCTCGCGTGCGAGGACGACCTTCTGTTGGTTACCGCCCGACAGGGCACTGGCGGCGACATCGACCGATGGCGTACGAACATCGTAGTCGCGAACAAGGCGTTGCGTGGTCGCTCGGCGTTCGCGCCAGTCGACTCGTCCACGTCGGCGGCCCGCTCCCTTCAACGCCACGTTCTCGGTTAGTGAGAAGCCGAGTATCAACCCATCGCGATGACGATCCTCCGCGATGAGTGCCGGCTCGCCCCGTACCTCGACTACTCCGCGGACCGGCGCCACCCTTCCTGCTATCGCGCGCAGTAGGAGTTGATGACCAGAGTTCTCGAGAGCGGCGACGCCAAGGATCTCGTGCTGTCGTGCCTCGAGGGTCGCGTCGAACACTCGCTCCACACCACGAACGTCCGCAATCGCCACCGAGGAAAGGCGAAGTACTACTTCTCCGGCTGCGGCAGAACCTTCAGTTGCGTCGGGCGCCTCGGGAGGCGCACCGAGCATCGCCTCGGCGAGGCGCTCGGAGGTCGTGCTCCGTGCTTCCGACGAAAACACCGCGGCACCGTAGCGCAGCACGGTAACCTCATCCGCGATGCTGAGTGCCTCGGACAACTTGTGTGTAATCAGGATGACCGACCCACCATCGTTGGCGAAGGAACGCAACCAATCCAGCAAGTCCTTCGCTTCGGCCGGTGCGAGGACTGCGGTCGGCTCGTCCATGATGAGAAGTCGCGCACGTCTCGCGAGCGCCTTGAGAATCTCCAGCCGCTGCTGTGCACCAACGCCGAGCGCGTCGACGCGCGCATCCGGATCGAGCGGGAGCTGGGTGGCGGTGGCGAGCGCGCGGACATTCGCGGCTGCTTGCGAACGAGAATATCTTCCTCGGCCGCCTAACGCGATATTCTCGGCGACGGTCATCGCCGAGACGTTCGTGAAGTGCTGATGAACCATGCCGATGCCAGCTTCGATCGCGTCGGCGGGGGAGTCGAAATGCACGTCTCGGTTGTCGAGAAGAATGCGTCCCGCATCTGGCTCGAGCAGGCCAAAAGCAACTCGCATCAGCGTGGTCTTTCCTGCTCCATTCTCACCGAGCACCGCGTGCACCGTTCCGGAGCGAACTGAAAGGCTGGCTGCGTCGAGCGCTCTCGTCATCCCGAAGCGCTTCACGATCGCGTCGAGTCGCAGCGATGGCGCCCGCGCCGCTTGCTCGGTCACAGTCCGGTGGGTGCGTCGATGAACCGAGTCTCGATCCCGAGCTCGCCGGCAATTCGCTCGCCGAGAGCGCGCACGCCAAGGGTCTCCGTGGCGTAATGTCCAGCGTAGATGATCACGAGACCGTGATCGCGCGCCTGGACCGCGGTGTGGTGGGGACCTTCTCCAACGATCATCGTATCGATGCCGCGTTGCAACGCCTCACGAAGTGTGTCGCTGTCCGCGCCGGCACCAGTGCAAATCCCCCAGTGTCGTGTGACCCGATCTGGCGCGAAAGGCGTGACGACGGCGTTTCCGCCACACTCGCTCGCGAGCGCTCGCGCGCCGTCAACGAGAGCGCTCGTGGATAGGGTACTCGTGCCACTCACGCCTACATCGATTGTCTTGTATCGCACAAAACCCGCGCTTGGCGTTAGGCCGAGCCGCTGCGCGAGGAGGACGTTGTTGCCAATCTCGGGGTGCAGGTCGAGCGGCAAGTGCGACGCGTATACCGCAACGTCGTTGGCGATGAGCTTCGCGATGCGCTCGTACGCTGGACCGATCAGCGGTTGTGCGCCGCCCCAGAACATGCCGTGATGCACGAGCAGCAGGTCCGCGCCGAGGCGTATCGTTTCGTTGACGGAGAAGGAGGAGAAATCGACGGCGGTCGCGATGCGCCGCACGTCGCGCCTGCTCGTGATCTGCAAGCCATTGAGCGCTCCCGGGTAGTCGGGGATGTCCGCGGTTCGAAGGAGTACGTCGAGTCGCGCGGCGATCGACTGGGCGTGTGCCATGCGCGTCGCCTAACGAGCGGCGGCGGAGACCTTCGGCACGCTGAACTTTCCGTTCAGCATCAGCGCGCGCGTGGAATCGACGGCTCGCTGCGTCGTTGCGGGGATACGTGAGACAAGGCGCGGATTGAGGACGAGATTCACAACCTCCTCACGCATGCCGAGGTTGATGAGACCGGGCGTGAACTTATGATCGTGAACGGCTCGCGCCACGGTGAGAAATGCATGAGGCAGATCGATCGCTACGCTGCCGAGCGTGACCTCGGGCGCGAGGTCATTCTGATTCGAGTTGGTTCCGAACACGTACGCGTGCTTTGCCTCGCGCACCGCCTGAAAGATGCCAAGCCCAGCGGCGTCGGCATTCTGAAATATCACGTCCACACCGCTCGCCAATTGGGCGAGTGCTTGTTCCTTGCCGGCGCTGACGTCGTCCCAGTTACCGATGTAGCCACTGATCACTTTCGCTTTTGGGTTGACGCTGTGCACTCCGGCTTCGAATGCCCGGAAACTTTCGCGGACCGGGGGCAATTCAGTGCCGCCAATGACGCCGAGCCGATTGGTCCGAGTCATCTCGCCGGCGATCATGCCGGCGAGATAGGATGGCTCGGCGAAGCCGAACACCATGCCTGAAACGTTGGCGCTCGCCGTATTGCCCGACGTTATGACGTACTGCGTCTTGGGATACGAGGGGCCGACGGCCTTGGCAGCATCCTGGAACTCGAAGCCATGACCGAACACTAGCTCGTATCCCTGATCGCCATACTGTCGGAAATTCTCTTCGAACTCGGCCGGAGTCTTCGTCTGAATGTGGCTGACCTTGGCACCCAGCGAGTCACGTATGCGCAGCAATCCCTGATAAGCGCCGCCATTCCATGATTGATCGGAGATCGAGCCAGGGGTCAGAAGAGCAACGCGAAAAGCAGATGAAGTGGCTTGTGTGTCGGCAGCCTGCGTCTTTGGCTTGGATGAACTGCAGGCAGCGATGCTGATCGCCAGGAGAAGTGGTTTGTGGAAGCCCGTGGAAAACTCTCGCAAAATCTTGAGCACGTTAGATGTAATCGATTGCGTAGCTTTCACTTAAGTGCCTGTGGATATCGACGGATCGGGCGGTCATAGCAACGAAATATATGACTCCATCATGATCGATTGATGTCGCGAGGCTGCTGCGATGTTTGCCTGCTTCTGCAGTGTCAGCGGAACTCCTCACGCGATGTCTTGAGAATCAACTCCATTAGCCGCTCGAGGTCGTCTGGCGAGTAAAAGGACATTCGAATTGCTCCTTTCGCGTCGCCATTGAGCTCGATCTGGACGTCGGTCTGAAGGTAGTGGCGCAGCTGGTCCTCGATCTGGCGAATCGCTGGATCATGCTTGCGGAGCGACGACGGAGAGCGCCCGGTTTCACCGTGAGCGCGTTCTGATCCGCTCCTCGTTTGCCTGACGCGCTGTTCGGTTTGTCGGACGCTGAGTCCGTTCGCAACGATATGGTCGGCGATCGCAATCGCTTCCTCGTCGGCGATGCCAGCGAGCGCTCTCGCGTGTCCGGCAGACAACTTTCCAGACTCGACGAGTCGCTGAATTGGATCGGGGAGCGTGAGAACGCGGAGCAGATTTGTAATGGTGCTTCTGTCTTTGCCAACCGCCTCCGCGACTTCTTGATGCGTCAACGAGAATTCGCCGAGGAGCCGCTGGTACCCGCGCGCCTCCTCGACGGCGTTCAGATCTGATCTCTGCAGATTCTCGACGAGCGCGAGCACGAGCAGCATCTGATCGTCAAAGTCCCGGACGACAGCCGGTACTTCCTTCCATTGCAAGTTGGTGACGGCGCGCAGGCGCCGTTCGCCGGCGACGAGCTCATAGCTGTCACCCTTCCGCCGTACGGTGATCGGCTGGAGGAGTCCGTTTGCACGGATGGATGCCTCGAGCTCTGCAAGGGCCTCCGGATCGAACTCGCGCCGAGGCTGATACGGGTTAGGCTTGATTCGAGCGGTCGAAATCTGTTGAAGATCGGAGGCCGGTACACTCGCTGTTTGCGTCGCCCCGATGAGCGCCTCGAGTCCGCGCCCGAGACGACGTGGCTTCTCGGCGCTCACAGAGCCTGCTCCGAATGTTCGTTCACAACCTGGGTGTCAGTGCGAGGCACTGTTGGCAAGGGCTGATGTCTCACCGTGCCTCGTTCGATCAGCTCGCGGGCAACACTCATGTAGGCCTGGGCTCCAACCGAGGCGACGTCATACAGGATGATCGGCTTGCCGAAGCTTGGAGCCTCGGCGAGGCGGACATTCCTGGGGATCACGGTCTCGAAGACCTTATTGCCGAAGTATTCGCGTGCTTCGGCAGCGACCTGACGAGAAAGATTGAGCCGCGCGTCGTACATGGTGAGAAGTACGCCGTCGATCGCCAGGGCATCGTTGACGCTTCTTTGAACGAGATGAACGGTATTCAAGAGCTGCGACAGACCTTCGAGAGCGTAATACTCGCACTGAACCGGAATGAGGAGCGCATCCGCAGCGGCGAGCATATTGACAGTGATCAGGCTCAACGACGGCGGGCAATCGATGAGGATGTAATCGTAGTCTGCCGAAATCTCCGCAAGCGCGCTGCGCATCGCGCGGTCCCTCATCGGGTGATCGACGAGCTCGACTTCCGCGCCGGCAAGCTCGGGCGTTGCGGGAAGCAAGTCGAGATGGCGAAACTGCACGGCGCGCATGACGGCGTTTCGGACGTTGGTGCTGCCAATGAGAACGTCGTAGACGGTCGCGGGAATCACGTCTCGAGCGATGCCCAGGCCGCTGGTCGCATTTCCTTGGGGATCGCCATCGACTAGCAGAGTCCGTTGCTCAGCGGCAGCCAGGCTTGCGGCGAGGTTAACAGCAGTGGTGGTCTTGCCGACACCACCCTTCTGATTTGCTACGGCAATGATTCTGGCCACGGAGTTCTGCGCGTCAGAGGTCCCGCAATATAGGCGTCGGGACGCGCCGTGGCGAAGATGTTTCACGTGAAACACACTTGTCCGCTCTCACCAAGCCGGCTGCCCCAAATCCCATCAAACGGCCAGGATCTCTTCCGCTGGATGCGCATAATACGGCGCTATAGTAGTTCTATGGTGTCGCTACTATCTGCCGATAAATTGCCATCTGGCCGTCACTGTGACCTGAATTTTTTGCTGTCCCGGCTCAATCGGCGTCCGCGCCACTCGCACTTCCGCCGCATCGGCCATCATTCGATACACTGGCCGAGGTCCCGTATCGGTCGTACCGAGCTCGATGAGCGATCCAAGCGTACCGCCGGCGGCTCGCGCCATGGCATCGGCGTCGCTCCGCGCACGCGCCACGGCTTGGGCCAGTGCTTCGTGGCGGGCAGAATCCGCATTCGATGCAAAGAACTCCAAAGAATTGATCTGGTTAGCGCCTTTCGCTAAAGCAGTATCGAGCACTGTTCCGATCTGGTCGATCCGCCGCAACTCCACCCGAACCACATTGCTCACCACATAGCCAATCACGCTCGTCTTTTGAGTCGCTTGGTCGTAGCGCGTGTCCGGGGAAACGCTGTAGTTCTCCGTCGAGATCTGCTCGCGCGGTATCCCCAGAGCGGTGATGGCGTCGATGATCGTGCTCTGCCGCTGCGCATTGTCACGAGCAGCCGTGTTTGCCCTCGACGCCCGAGTCTGCACGCCGATGTACACGGCGGCGCGATCTGGAGTGAGTTGCGCCTCGCCAGTGGCCGACGCCACGACCGCCGGATGGGGCGGAGTGCCGCCAACTACCTGCGACAGCACCCGGTGCGGCAGCGCGCCCGTCATGGCCACCGAGAGCGCGCAACAAGACAGCAAAGCGAAAGGGCGTTTCATCGACTCCTCCGATCAGATCGGACTGAGATACACTCCTGGCGCAGCATACGATCCCTGCCGCGCTTCCCTCCCATGTGCCTGACGAGCGCGCGCTCAGGCGACGACAGTCGATCGGCGCCGCTTCTCGATCTCGATTAAAAGATTCTGAAGATCGTTGGGGCTGACACCCGGAACACGCGAGGCCTGCGCGAGCGTAGCGGGGCGAAGCGACGCAAGCTTCTGCCGCGCTTCAACCGACAGTGAAAGCATTTCCGCGTACGGGAGATCGGCGTCGAGCTTCAGTTGCGCCATTCGACGCATCTTGTCCGCTTGCTCTCTTTCGCGCTCGAAGTAGCCGGAGTACTTGATCTCCAGTTCCGTGGTGATCACCGCCTCTCGATCGAGGTCGGCACCAACGCCCGCCGCCGCGAAGAGATCCATCAGGTTCACGCCCTGGCGCTTGGCCACCTCTGTAATGCGCACGGCGTGCGCGAGCGAACTGCTGCCCGCGCGCTGCAGAACTGCTTCGGCGGTAACTGGCGTGATGCCCGTCTGATCGGCCAGATGGCGAGCGCGCGACTCAGCGTCGAGCCGGCGATCGATGATGTTGCGCTCTCGCTCATCATAGAGCCCAAGCTGGATCCCGATCTCGGCCAGCCGGCGAAGCGCGTTGTCCTGCCGCACCGTTAGGCGGAACTCGGAGCGTGAGGTGAAGAGTCGATATGGCTCGTCCACGCCTCGGGTAACCAGGTCATCGATGAGAACACCGATGTACGAGCTCTCGCGACCGAGAGTGACGGTGGGACGGCCAAGCGCCACGAGGCCGGCGTTCAGTCCGGCGATCGTCCCCTGCCCTGCTGCTTCCTCGTATCCGGTTGTTCCGTTGATCTGTCCAGCGAAGTACAAGCCGGGAAGCGCGCGCACCTGAAGCGTCGCGTCGAGTTGTGTCGGCGGGTAGTAATCGTACTCGATGGCGTAGCCGGCGCGCGTCATTCGCACCTGCTCGAGTCCAGGAATTGTTCGCAGAATGTCGAGCTGCACTTCGGCCGGAAGCGAGGTCGAAAGGCCATTGACGTACA
Source organism: Gemmatimonadaceae bacterium (assembly GCA_035280125.1). Lineage (GTDB taxonomy): Bacteria > Gemmatimonadota > Gemmatimonadetes > Gemmatimonadales > Gemmatimonadaceae > AG2. Next base: position 17,566 of record DATEGN010000129.1, read on the forward strand.
GCTCAGACGTGTCATGGCCCTCGGGCTCGAGGAAAATCTGATGGCGCTCCGCGGCTGGGAACTTGACGATCTTGTCTTCGACCGAAGGACAGTACCGAGGTCCGCGAGACGCTATCGCACCTCCGTACATCGCCGACTTCTTGATGTTTTCGGCGATGATGTTCTTGCCAGGCTCACCTAGGAAAGTAATCCAGCACGGTAGCTGATCGGGATGTCGCGAGTTGTTCTCCACTCGCCGCGGCGTGGACCAGAAATGAGACCAGGAGTAGTCGAACTGCTCGATCTCGCTGTCCTGCCGCTCGAGGTTCGACAAGTCCGCTGATCGGCCGTCGATCCGTGGCGGCGTTCCAGTCTTGAAGCGGGCAACCTCGAGACCGACATCTTCGAGCTGCTCGGCGAGATGCGTAGCAGCTGTTTCGCCGGCTCGGCCGCCCGCAAACTTTGTCTCAGTTCCTATATGAATGCGACCACGAAGAAATGTGCCGGTCGTGATGACAACGCAGCGGGAGGCGAATCGTCGGCCTTCCAACGTCTCAACGCCGAGTACACGGCCTCCGTTCTCCTCGAGCAGCAGGCGCGCGACGGTTCCCTGAATCGTCGCGAGAGTCGCATGCTCCTCGAGCAGATGTCTGACCGCACGTCGATAGAGCCCGCGATCGCACTGCGCACGGGGCGCCCAGACTGCAGGGCCCTTGCTGCGATTCAGCATGCGGAACTGCAGCATGGCGAGATCGGTCGCCCTGCCCATGATTCCGCCAAGCGCATCGACCTCCCGGACTACGGTCCCCTTCGCCACGCCGCCAATCGCCGGGTTGCACGACATCTGGCCGACGGTTTCGAGTGCGCTAGTAATGATTGCAACCCGAGCCCCGACCCGAGCGGCAGCAACAGCCGCCTCGGTGCCAGCGTGGCCAGCACCGACGACGATGACGTCGAACTCGGCTTCGTTCGCTCGTGAGGTCGAAGGAGACATGGGTAAAAGGTATACTGAATCGCAAACGCGAGAACCGAATAACAATGCCCATCGCAATTCCGAGTAGCGCTCCGACGCTGCTCATCCGTCGCTCTGCCTATGAACGGTCGGGCCTGAGTCGCGCCGCGATCGACGAACGATTGGGACTTACTCCTGACGAGTTCCGCGTCGAGGGAGCGCTCGTCGCAATCGGACCAATCTCAGGCGAGGAGTCGCTCGCCGACATCATTTCCGAGCTCGAGGCGAGCGGCTTGAGCTACTTCGATGATTTCTTCGAGCTTTCTGGGAATTGGCCAGAATGGCTCAGGCTCCTCGTCGTCGCGAGCTGATACGCGTTAGGCCTTTTTGCTCCCGTGTTTGGTGGGCTCGTCCACCGTCGCCTGCGGAGTGAGTGGCCCGCGTCGCAGAAGACCGTGCCAGCCACACTCGTAGCACCAACTGGTTCGAAACCACGGTGTGAGCGTGTTCCATCCACGCGACTTCACTCGGATGGTGACGGCATCGCAATTCGGGCAGCGGTCCCCTTCAGGCAGGATGAAAAAGAAGACCACCGTCGCTGCAACAAAGCGCAGGATGAAGAAGCCAACGAAAATAAAAGCAAAGATGATTGCGTCTGACATCGTGGCCTCCTGCGCCCCACCGCTCCTGCTAGAGCCGCTGTTCCACCTGGAGCCACGGCTCCACGTAGGCTAGATCACCCTCGATCCTCTCGATAATGACTTCGGTTCCTTCATCGACCGACGCATCATCGAGGCTACGCGCGCGCAGCGTTCGCTGTTCCGAGCCGACATCGAAGGCGATGCGCCCCTCGCTCCCCGCATTAATGGAAGAGACGACTCTCGCAACGTGACCCTGAAGCACGTAGCGCTCGTCGTCGATATCGTGCTCGACCTGCATCGAGGCCGACTTGGCGACGAGCCATCTCGTCAGAAACGCCGCGGCGAGCCCAATCGCGAGCGCAGCCAGGAAGGCGCTGCCCGCCGAGAGGGCGCGAGAGAGTGGGTAGCCCCCGGTCCCGAAGCCGATGGCGAACGCGGCGATCAGAGGCAGCGATGTCCGCACGGCGCTGTCTGAGGACCCGTGGGCCGACGTCGGCCGTCTCTCGATGCCGAAGAGCATTATTGCCACAGCGATGAGGAGCCCAAGGATAAAGACTCCCAGGTAGACAGCGGTCATTGACGCCCGTTAGGCACGAGGCACGGAAGACCTCGATGGTGATGCCGATGGTGCACGAAGGAAGCCATACCTATCGGCGGCTAAGATGTGAGGCTTGCAGCGGCTGTCGCCAGTACTGCCTCCAGGAACTCACCGACCCGACGCTCGGCGTAGTACTGCGGCCGCCACGGTGATCCAGCCACAAATCCGACGTGCCCGCCTCGTCTGGAGAACTCCGTGGTAAGGAAGGGATTGTCCCGAGCGACAACGGAGACCTGATCCAGGACTTCGGATGGTAAGAAGGGGTCGTCCATTGCGCTCACGAGCAGTGTCGGGCGACGAATTCCGGAAAGAAAGCGCAATGAGCTCGATCGCAGGTAGTAATCATGCGCTCCGCGAAAGCCGTGGATCGGTCCGGTCACGACTTCGTCGAAATCATACAACGTTCGCGCGCGCAGCAGCGCGTCGTCATCGAACAGACCGGGAAAACGACTGAGCTTTGCGGCTGCCTTTCGCCGGAGCGTCTTGAGAAAATGACGCTCGTACACGCGCGAAAATCCGCGGGAGATGTGCCTCGACCCGCGCTCGAGATCGAAGGGCACCGATATAGCGGCGGCGGCACGAATACGATCAGGAAGCGAATCGCCGCGCTCGCCTAACCATTTGAGAAGTACATTTCCGCCGAGCGAAACGCCGCACAGAACAAGAGGCGCGGTGGGAAACTCGTCGAGTACTCGCCCGATCGCGAACTCCGCGTCGCCAGTCTCGCCCGAATGGTAGAATCTGGGTGCGCGGTTCAGTTCGTTTCCGCAGCCGCGAAAGATCAACATGTCGGCGGCCCAATTCCGCTGCCGAGCCACCTGAAGCAGGCCACCGACGTAGTGGGAGCGGACAGTGCCTTCGAGTCCGTGAAGCAGAAAGAGGCGAGGACGGTCGCGATCGGCGTCGAGGCGCAGGATATCGATAAAATCGCCGTCGGACGTAGACCACCGTTCCATTCGTGTTGGCAGCGGCGGAGCGCGCCGTGCGAACTTACCCCAGAGCGTTTGCGCGTGCCCACCCGGTACCCACCAGGCGGGGCGGTACCTATGTTCGCCAGAACGAGGGAGTAGCTCGGATGTCACCAGCGGCAAGCTAATCGATGGAAGTTCAGATCTTTGGCGTGAAGAAAAGCGCGGATACGAGAAAAGCGCTGCGCTTCTTTTCGGAGCGGCGCGTGAAAACCCACTTCGTGGATTTCACGGAGCGACCTGCGTCATTGTCGGAATTACGTCGTTTCGCGCAAAGGTATGGCATCGACGCGCTGGTGGATCGGGGGTCGCGGTCATTCGCGTCGCTCGGCATGCGCTCCGCGAGCCTTTCGGAGGAGCGCTGGCTCGATAAGCTCATCGAGGAGCCATTGTTGCTCCGGATGCCGCTCGTGCGACAGGTCGGCCCAGGCGCAAAGGGCCTGACGATCGGCCTCGCCGAGGACGAATGGCGCCAGTGGACGGCATCGTGAAGCGGCAACGGCGATCGGGCGTCGGAAACGAGGCGCCATGACTCAACTTCAGGTGTCGAACGTTGCGGTCGAATTCGGCGCGACAACACTTTTTCGCGACATAACCTTCACTGTCTCGGCCGGTGAGCGCTGGGGCATCCTCGGCCGCAATGGCACGGGGAAGACGACGCTCTTTCGGTTGATCACTGGCGAGATGCAGCCAACGCGCGGGGCAGTCGTTCGGCAATCGGCCCTGCGCATTTCCCTACTCGATCAGCACCGCGATTTCGGAGAGGCCACGACAGTGTGGGAAGCCGCCGCCGGCGGCCTTGCGGAGTTGCTCGCGTTGGAACAGTCGCTCCTGGAGCAAGCGCACGCGCTGAGCAAGGATGCATCTGAGGAAGCATTGGCGCGTTATGGACATGATCTCGAGCGCTTCGAGCGCGGCGGCGGTTACGAGGCAACCGCGCGCATCGATTCTGTGCTTCATGGCCTGGGTTTCGAGCCACAGGAGGCGCGCTCGACGCCCGTATCGCAATTGAGTGGCGGAGAGCGCGGGAGGTTGGGTCTGGCCCGCGAGCTCGTTCGCGGCGGGGACATTCTCCTCCTCGACGAGCCGACGAACCATCTCGATCTCGAGACAACGCGTTGGTTGGAGCAATTCCTTCGCGATTCGTCGATGAGCGTACTCCTCATCAGCCACGATCGCGCGTTTCTCCAGAACGTGGCCGATCATGTTCTGCACTTGGAGGCAGAAACAGCGACGCCATATGTCGGCGGCTACGCGTCCTTCGTCACGCAGCGTGATGAGCGGCGATTGACGCAGCAGCGTGCTTTTGCAAAGCAGCAGAAGACGATTGCGCACGAGCAGGATTACATCGCGCGGAATATTGCAGGGCAGAACAGTCGCCAGGCAAAAGGCCGTCGAACGCGGCTGGCTCGATTGCCGCGCCTCAGCCAACCGGTGTTGGACGATGACTCGATGGCGATTCGATTTGACGTGGCGCAGCGTGGAGGCGACCGCGTGGCGATCGCAGAGAAGGCGACGATTGCGGTCACAGACGCGGGCAGCGGCGTTCGGCGCACGCTGGTCGAATCGTTCACGGGCTCCTTGCGGCGCGGAGAGGTGCTCGGACTGGTCGGTTCGAACGGCGCCGGCAAGTCTACTTTGCTCAAGGCGCTCGTTGGGCAGCAACTGGTTGACTCGGGCGAATTACGAATCGGCAGCGGGATCGACGTCGGATACTATCGGCAGGATTTGTCGCAAGTGCCGCTCGACGAAACGCTCTACGATATCATCGCCAATCTCCGGCCTGCCTGGGAGCGGCGACTGATCCAGGGCCATCTTGGTCGGTTTGGATTTTCCGGCGACGAAGTGCAACGGCGCCCAGAGACGCTCTCGGGAGGGGAACGCGCACGCGTCGCATTGGCAATGCTGATGCTGTCCCGTTCA
>DATEGN010000130.1:0-2993 GCA_035280125.1 Gemmatimonadaceae bacterium
ATGGGCTTCTCGAGAATCGGGCGAGACCGGCTGATTTTTCGGACGGAGAATGTCTCGCGGGTCCGCTGGCAACGTGGGACAGGTGCGTGGGTTGACGTGAAAGGCCAACGAACGGCGATCCCGATCGCACCGGCGGAAGCCCAGGAGGAAGCGCAGCAAGACATGGCCGAGGAAGCCGATATGGCGGCCATTCCTTATTACCCGGGCTACGAGGCGCTCTGGATCGGGACCGGTTCTGCGCGGGCGAGCGTCGACGAGCGTGAGTTCGTACATCCGCTCGCTCGTGGATCCGAGGCGTACTACCGGTACGAGAGCGGCGACTCGATCAATATTACCCTTCCCGATAAATCGGTCATCAAGCTTCGCGAGCTCCGCGTTCGGCCCCGTCAACCAAAGTGGAATCTCGTCGTCGGCTCGCTCTGGTTCGACACGAAGAGCGGTCAGCTTGTGCGAGCGGCCTATCGGTTTGCGGAGCCGCTCGACGTATGGGAGGTTGTGAAGGAAGACGATCCTCACGCCCAGGACGACATACCGAAGTGGGTAATGCCGCTGATCTCCCCTATGCATGCGCAGGTCAGCGCCGTCGCCATCGAATACGGATTGTATGAAGGACGCTTCTGGTTGCCGCGGCTGAGAGCCGCCGAAGGAAGTGCGCAGGTCTCGTTCATGCGCGTCCCGTTCAAAATGGAGCAAAGCTTCAAGTACGCATCTGTGAACGCCCAGGACTCGCTGCCGGGTCCCGTCGTGGTCGCAAATCAGCTGCGGTTGGATACTCTTCCCGATTCCGTGGCGAATCACATGCGTGATTCGTTACGAACGCTGCGTCACGCGCGACGGGATTCCATTAGGGAAGGACTTCTCAAGGCCCCGCCCAATCAGTGTGATACGAGCGAATACAGAATTGTCAGGCACACGGAGGGATGGCGTGACGGTGTGCAACTGCAGACTGCCTATCGCGTCCCTTGCGACACCAAGAAGCTCGCGAATTCACCCGACCTGCCCGGATCGATCTTCGATGCCGGTGAAGAAGTCTTCGGCGCGAAGGAACGCGACGCGCTGATTTCCGAAGCGCTCTCACTTGGCGCACAGCCCCCATTCCTGCTCGGCAGTGGCCATCTGCCACCGCCGACGCTGCGATGGGGCGCCGAGTACATGCGCTACAATCGCGTCGAAGGTTTCTCGGTTGGCGGCCAGGCCGAGGAGCAACTTGGCGGCGGATATAACGCGCGGGCCCTCGGACGAATTGGCTTCGCCGACTTCGAGCCTAACGTCGAATTGAGCGTCGAGCGAACGAATCTCGAGAAGACATACGCGCTCACCGGCTACAATCGGCTCGTCGCGGCCAACGACTGGGGGAATCCACTCTCCCCCGGCAGCTCCATCTCGGCGCTGCTCTTTGGCCGCGATGAGGGCTTCTACTACCGCACGAGCGGGGTCGAGCTGACGCGCACACGTGACCCGAGGAGCGACGGAGCGCACATCGACTGGCGGCTGTTCTTCGAGAACGAACGCACTGCCAAACAGAAAACGAACTTCTCGCTGGGACCGTCGTTCATTCCGAACATCGTCGCCGAAAACGAGCAATACGTGGGAACAGGTTTACGCGTGAATCACACGGCCGGTCAAGACCCGAGAGGATTCCGGCTCCTGACGGACATTCGCGTCGAGGCGGCAACGGCGCTCTCGAAGAACGATTCCGCCTGGAATCGTTATGCGCGCGGCGCGGGCGATTTCACCATGTCTCATGGACTCCCGTCGCACTTGATGGGCGCGGTGACCCTCTCTGGTGGCACGACCGTGGGAACGGTGCCGACACAGCGTCTGTGGTATCTCGGTGGCGCACAAACTGTACGGGGCCAGCACCCAGATACATCGCTGAGTGGCAATGCGTATTGGCTCACCCGCACGGAGCTTGCGTACGACGCTGGCGGAGTGCGTCCGTCGTTGTTCAGTGACATCGGCTGGACCGGCGATCGAGAGTCGCTGTACAAGAATCAGATCGGTCGTCCCATGAGTGGCGTCGGGGTCGGCTCGTCGTTCATGGACGGCTTGTTCCGGTTCGACGTCGCGCGCGGGCTGTTTCCGCAGAAGCGCTTCCGCGTCGACATGTACGTCGAAGCTCGATTCTAGCAGCGGTCCGGAGCGGTCGACCCGGGCTTCATCGTTAGGCGTTACGTCTTCCCGTCGCTCAGACGCTTGGCCTTACACAGGAGCTCGACGAGCGCGGCGTCCCTGAGGGTGTTCCAATTCTCGGGGATTGGCGCGAGTCGCCGCCGCTCGTTCCCGCATTGGAATGCGAGCCATCCCTGCTGTAGCGCGGATGGCACGAGTAGCCGAAATTCGCGGCGTTCCTTTGTCGTTGACTCACCCGGCTGCATCGCGGGGTGTTCCCCGCTCATCCGTTGTTCGACGACCGAAGGATCGACTTCCCAAACGTCCCAGGACTGCCCATCCCCGTCTTTGATCTTCCGATGCGTCATTGCGTGCGTGACAGAAGTTTCGGTTAGCACGCGGACGCTAATGGAAGAGTTGTTCCAGTAGCCGCCAATTGCTGGGCTTGGCCCGGAATGTGACTTGGGAATTACCGGCGTCCTGCAATGGCGAACTCGCGGAATCACTCCGATCGCAAGGCGATGGCCGGATCGGCCCGACTGGCCTGCATTGCCGGTACCCACGCTGCGGCGGCCCCAGTCATGGCAAGTAACAGTGGAATTGTAATGAACGTCACCGGGTCGGAGGGCGCGATGTGATAGAGCAGAGCGCCGAGGCCACGCGTGGCGATGAGCGCGACGGAGATGCCGATGCCGACACCGACGGCAACGAGTCCGAGGCCGTGCCTAACGACAATCCACCGGACCTGCCCGATGGGTGAACCAAGGGCGATGCGAATGCCCATTTCACGCGTCCGGCGCCGCGCGACCTGCGCCAGCACGCCGTAGACGCCAACCACGGCAAGCAAGAGCCCGACGCCGGCGAAGACAACGAGCATTGCC
>DATEGN010000131.1:0-5198 GCA_035280125.1 Gemmatimonadaceae bacterium
ATCATCGCGAGATCCAGTCGAAGAATGTCGTCGCGAAGCTCGAGGGCGGCGAGAAGAAGGACGAGTACGTGATCTATACCGCGCACTGGGACCATCTCGGCAGAGACACGACGCTCAAAGGAGATCAGATCTTCAACGGCGCTGCCGACAACGCGAGCGGCTGCGCCGCGCTGCTCGACATCGCGCAGGCATACGCGAAATTGCCAGCGCCGCCCCGACGCTCCATTCTATTCCTATCGGTGACGGCGGAGGAAAAGGGGCTCGTCGGATCGAAGTACTATGCAGAACATCCACTCTATCCGCTCAACAAGACGACGGCGGACATCAATATGGACGGCATCAACCAGTGGGGCCGCACCAACGACTTCACGGTCATCGGTCTCGGCAACTCCACGCTCGATGACGACCTCACGCGCATATTGAAGTCGGATGGACGCGTTGTTCGCCCCGACGCCGAGCCGGAAAAGGGATTCTATTATCGCTCCGATCATTTCGAGTTTGCGAAAGAAGGCGTTCCCGCGCTCGACACGGATGCGGGTATCGATTTCGTCGGCAAGCCTAACGGCTACGGCATGCGCAAGCGCGACGAGTACACGAGCAAGGATTACCACAAGCCGTCCGACGAAGTGAAAAAAGATTGGGACCTCTCCGGTGGTGCGCAGGATGTTCGAACTCTCTTCCGCATCGGTTATGTCGTTGCGCAGCAAGACTCCATGCCGCGATGGAAGGCAGGTACAGAGTTCAAAGCCAAGAGAGATTCGACGCTGGCTCAGAGGTAGATGACATCCAATCTGAATGACACCATGACCGAACCTCTGATTCGAAACATCTCCGACACTGCCCGCTGGGCCGCGGTATTCCGCGCCCGGGAGACCGAGCGTGCCGACGCGCTGTTCCGCGATCCGCTCGCGCAACGGCTCGCCGGAGAGCGTGGCGAGCAAATCGCGTCGGCGATGACCATGCATACGAAGAACTCATGGTCGTGGGTCATGCGTACGTATGTCATGGATCAATACATCGAGCGTCAGCTGGCAGCGGGCGTTGATACAGTACTCAACCTCGCTGCGGGGCTCGATGCACGTCCCTATCGCATGTCGGTCTCACCGACCTTGCGATGGATCGAAGTCGACCTTCCCGAACTGCTCGCGTACAAGGTGGAGAAACTCGCCGGCGAAAAGCCTCGCTGCGTGCTCGAGCGTGTTTCAATGAATCTCGCCGATGTCGCGAAGCGACGTGCTCTGTTCGCGCAGATTGGCGCGTCGGCAAAGCGTGCACTCGTGATCAGTGAGGGTTTGCTCGTCTACCTCAGTCCTGACGACGTCGGCGTGCTCGCGAAAGATCTCTCGAACCAGGCGACGTTCCGTTACTGGGTTTTCGACATCGTTTCTCCGGGCCTCCTGCAGATGCTGCGCACGCAAGGAGGCGGCGAGGAGCTCGAACGAGCCGGCGCGCCTTTCAAATTCGCGCCGCCAGAAGGTCCCGAGCTCTTTCGCCGCTATGGCTGGCAACCACTGGAGGTCCGATCGGCGTTCAAAGCTGCTCATCACGCCCGACGGCTGCCATGGCCGCTGAAACTGTTCGGGTTCTTCCCCGAGTCGAACGGCGCGCAGGGTAAGAGGCCGTGGTCGGGCCTGTGTCTGATGGAGCGAGCCGAGTAGGATCATTGTGCCTCATGGCACGTCCGCCTCGACCGCTACTTGATCGCTGCCACCCAGTCTGCGGGCTTTCCGCCTTCAATCAACGCGTCGAGCACGGGATACACCGCGCCGGTATTGCTCCCCGGATGCCGAGGATCGATCACGTCGTGCGGGAGGCGCAGCGAATCGGGCAGCTGATAGATGTGGGTCTCCGCGCCGTGATTCTGCCAGCGATGCGCAAGGTCGATCGCGGCGCCATTCGAGATGGTGCGATCGTATGCGTTGAGCAACACCGTCAAATCATGCACGGCGGGCGCTTTGCCGGAGGCGGTACGGCGGACGGCGACACCCAGTTTTAGCGTCTGCGCAACAGCGTGTGTCGCCCATCCCGGCTCGCGGTCGGGCTCGGTAGTATCTCGCGGGGAGGAGCGGGTCACGTTGGGCAGACGCAAGGCGATGCGCAGCGCGGCGCCATGCAAGAGCGACGGCACGTGCGTCACCTCGAGCGCTGGCGCGACGAGCACGACGCGCTGGACATCCGTGCGGTATTGGCCAACCCACGCCGCGATCGTGCCACCAGCGCTCAAGCCCGAAACGATCACCGTGTCGCCCAGCCCGCGCGCCACATCCACCGAGGCATCGCCAAGGTCACGAAGCTCCTGCGCGGTGAGTTTCCCCATGTTCGCCACGCGCCCCGCTTTCTCAGCGTGGTGTGGCAGGCGCGGCACGAAGACGTTGTCGCCCTCATCGAACAAGCGATGCGCGAACGAGAAATATTGCAGCGGCGAGTCTGTGAGGCCGTGATACAGCACGATGACACGTGCCGTCCGATGCCCATGTGTCAGCAGTATCGATTCGCCTCCGGGCGCGACAACGCTGTCTTCCGCCGATTGCAGCGCCGTGATGCGGTTGACCGCGGCCGTGTAATCGACGATCGGCATCGGATGGGCATAAAGGTCGCCGAGCCTCGTCGGCGTAAACGCGACCAGGCCGAAGAACAGGACGACCGTGTGCCAGGCAATTCCAAGCGGCATCGAACTGAGGGGCGGGGAGGTGGTCCTCGCCAACAAAGACACGCGTCGAGCGCGCGTCGTCACTAGAATGTGCTTGTCTCTTTACACCCCGTGTCTCGCGGAACGGCTCGTGCTTACTACCGTTGTCGATGATGCTGAGTCCTTCCGCTCAACGACTAATACGTGGACTGACCGCCTCAATGTTTCTGATGGGGGGCACTCAGGCGTGTCTCTTCGCTCATCCAGCCCAGAGCACCGTCGGCAACGCTCCAAAGACGCTGGGCGTCGCCGCGCGAACTGTGAACTTCCCAAGCCGATCGGGAAGCGTCATTCGAGCGTGGTTCGCGCCCGGCCGGTCCGGTGCGGGTGCGGTCCTGCTTCTGCACGGTATGGGCGGCAATCGCACGAGTATGCTTGCACGTGCGAGCTTTCTTCATCGTGTCGGCTTCACTATTCTCGCGCCCGATTTTCAGGCGCACGGCGAGAGCCCCGGCCGGCACATCACGTTCGGTGAGCTCGAGAGCTATGACGCCGAAGCCGCGCTTGCCTTTCTTCATCAGCAGGCGCCCGGCGAACGGATTGGCATCATTGGAGTCTCGATGGGCGGCGCTGCGACTCTCGTCGGCAATAAACCGCTCCCGGCCGACGCGCTTGTCCTCGAGTCCGTCTATCCGACGTTCAGGGACGCGGTCGCTGACCGCCTCCACACCTGGCTCGGCCCGTTCGGTTTTCTCGGGACGGCGATGACGCCATTACTGATCGATCTGGTCGCACCGCGGATCGGCGTGGACCCGGCACGGCTGCGTCCGATCGATGCCATTAGTGAGGTCAGACAACCGTTACTTCTGATCGCGGGCACCGAGGATCCGTACACACGACTCGACGAATCGCGGGCACTCTATGCTCGGGCTACAAGTCAGAAAGAGCTCTGGGAGGTGTCGGGCGCCGGTCATGAGGACCTTCACGATTACGCGCCTTTGGAGTACGAGCGACGTGTTGGGGACTTCCTGATTGCGCATCTTCGCTCGCCGTTGGCGGGCGCCGAGTCACTGCTCGGAAGCGCCTCTGACACGGTGACGACGTGTCGAAGTGAGTCAGGCGACCGTCGCGGATGCAAATAGCCACCGGATAAGAAGCCCGGTAGGCTCCTGTAACTCGGCTTGACCGTCGCCCGTATTGGGCGGCATGCCACTCATTCTCCAAGTGCCAACGCCCCCGCCGACGATCGTGCCCGAGGCGCCGCAGGCTCCGCAATTCCCGACCACAACGCCTGCTCCCGCGCCCCAGACGTACGGCCAGTTTCGGGTTCCGCAGACGGCGGCTGAGCGGGCAATCCTGATCGCGCGACGATCCGAGATGTCGGACCAGATCGTGAGCGCACGGAGCCGTCGTCACACTCTTGCCAGGGAGTACGAGGGCGCAACAGGCGCGAATCGGGCTGGTCTCGAGCAGCAACTCGCCGTGCTCGACAAGCGCATTGCGCAGCTGGAGGTTGATATCGGCGATTCCGGCCGGGCGCTCGCCGCGTACACTGGTCCAACGACCACAATCGGCTTCCCCGATCGCCTCCCCATTGGCATCAGTCCCGGGCAGACCACGGCGATCTCGATCATCTTCATCATCTTCGTCCTCGGTCCACTGGCGGGCGCGTTTGGGCGCCTCATCTGGCGTCGCGCGTCGAGGCCCGCGCTACCGCCGGCGTGGAACGACGCGACGAATCGGCTCGAGCGCCTCGAGCAGGCGATGGACACCATCGCGGTCGAGATGGAGCGCGTTTCGGAAGGCCAGCGTTTCATTACGAAGATCATGACCCAGCCGGATCACGGCGAGGTGCGCGCTGGCCGAAGCTGAGCCACATTTCAGCGCACTGTGGCTACCGCGAAACGCACCAGAAAGAAGAAAGCCGAGGCGCCCGCTGCATCGCGTGGACTCGAGGCCCGTCGCCTAACGAGCCAGGCACCTCCCGTCTCCGTCACGACGCTCTCGCGTTCGATCGAGGATGACGAAGGAACTGTCCTGGCGACCTATCGCGATCCGCTGGGCGGACACTGGCAGCTCCTGGCGGCCCTGCCGCTCGATCGCGTAGAGCCCACGCCGTTTCAGCGAGACCTTTCGGAGGCGCACGTTGGCCGGCTCGCAAAGGCGATCGATTCGCTCGATCGGTTTCTCGATCCAGTGATCGCCGTACCGGCTGGAGAAGGGAAGTACTGGTCGCCTAACGGCTATCATCGTCTCGGGGCGCTCAAACTCCTCGGCGCGAAGTCGATCGTTGCGCTCGTCGTTCCTGAGCCCGAGGTCGCTCATAGAATCCTGCTGCTCAACACGGAGAAAGCGCATAATCTCCGCGAGCGCGCGCTCGAGGTCGTGCGGCTCGCCGAGGCACTCGCCGCGCTGGACAACCGTCCCGAGAAGGAGTTCGCAATCGAGTTCGAAGAGGCAGCGTTGGTGACGCTGGGTCTCTGCTATCAGCAGAATGGGCGCTTTTCCGGCGGCGCCTACCACTCCGTGCTGAAGCGATGCGACCAATTCCTCTCGGCGAAGCTGCCCA
>DATEGN010000132.1:0-3296 GCA_035280125.1 Gemmatimonadaceae bacterium
CGTATCGTCGCTGAAGCGACTCGTGATGCAATCCCTCCGTGGCAGCATGGCGCCCCGCAACGGGACCGGAAAGGCTTCACGATGAAGAGGATCGACGTGCAAAGGCGGCGATGGATTACCTCGTCGCACAACGAAGCTGCTGGGCGAAAAATCGCCGCGCCCACTTTCTCGTGAAGCATGGATAGGAGGATGAGCCATGAGCTACTCCCAAGGTCGTGTCGCATTTACGGCCAGTGTATTGATCAGCGCGATCAGCGCGATCGCCGTTGCCGCACAAGCGCAGATGCCCCATATGACGCACGCTGATGGGCAAGCGCCCGCACCGCAACCGATTCGAGCGACGATGAGCGAGCTCCACGCCCACGGCGGTGTTCCCGATGGAAGTTCCTGCTGCCGTCGGGTGACGCTGTCGAGGGCCGGAAAGTCTTCGTCGCCATGGAATGCTTCGCCTGCCACGACGTCAAGGGCGAGAGCTTTCCGCAGAGCTCGAAGATACCGCGCGCGAACGGCCCGGCGCTGACCGGCATGGGGACGCATCATCCAGCCGAGTACTTTGCCGAATCGATCATCAACCCCAACCGTGTGATCGTTCAGGGCCCGGAGTACACAGGGGCGGACGGCTTGTCGAAGATGCCGAGCTACGCCGACTCGATGACGCTGAAGCAGCTTGTCGACGTCGTCGCATATCTCAAATCGCTCAAGGGCGGCGAGATGGGTGAGAAGGCTGATGCGATGAGGATGGACGATTCGATGAAGATGAAGTGAGACCGACTCTTGCGGCTTTAGGTTTCGAAGAAACCTTCGAGGATCTTCTGGTCCACTGGGTCGACCGATGTCAGACGGACCCGCGTGACCAGCGCGTCCTGACGCTGGTCAATAGCGATGACCTTCCCGTAGAGATCTCCCGAATCGTAGCCGAGTCCGGGATAGTTGAGCCGAAAGCGCAGGTTAGTCAGCATCGGGAGAGTCCCGTCTAGGCGAACATCGACATGCCGGCGCCCGAGTCGGACGACGGTACCGGATGTCTTGTCCGTGCCGAGCACCTTACCCTCGAACGCTCGACAGACGAACGGCAGCGCCACGGGTACCTGCTCGTCGTCGGTCGCTATCTCTGGAAGCCTCTGCGCGAAGCGGCCGCTCAGTGCTCGCAGCTCATAGAGTAGGAGCGGCTCGGCAATACCTTTGACTTCAACTGAGAGCGGCTCGCCGACCTCGACGAGGTCGCGAATGCACGCGTAGGTACGCGGACTCAAGAGGATTTGTCCGCCGACTGTGCAGCCCTCGACGCGAGCCGCGAGGTTGACGGCGGCCCCGACCACTGCGTACTTGGCGCGCTGTTCGGAGCCGATGTTCCCGACGACGGCCTCGCCTGTGCTGATGCCGATGCCCATCTCGAAACGCGGTAACCCGCGCTTTGCGTGCGCCTCGTTCACCTGGGCCATCGCGCGCTGCATGGCGATCGCGGCGGCCGCCGCACGCTCGGCATGATCGGAGTAAGTGAGCGGCGCGCCGAAGATGGCGAAGATCGCATCACCGATGAATTCGTTGATGGTGCCGCCGTGAGCGATGATGACGTCGGTCAGCCGAGCCAGGGCGTTGTTGAGCACCGCCATGACATTCTCGGCCTCGCCGAGCTCCGCGAACCGCGTGTAGCCGCGGAGGTCAGACATCAGGACCGTCACCTCGCGCTTTTCGCCCCCGAGCCGCTGAGCCTCCGGGGAGGCGAGCAGCTCTTGCGCAACTTCTGGAGAAACGTACCGGCCGAAGGTACTGCGGATGAAATCGCGTTGCCGCAGGCCCTCGATCATCTCGTTGAAGGCACGTGTCAACCGCCCGATCTCGTCGCGGGAACGAACCGGTAGGTCAACACTGAGGTCTCCGGCCTGAACGCGCGCTGCGGTCTCCGTGAGGGCCGTGATCGGACCGGTCACCCGACGGGCGACGATCACTCCGAGGATCAGTGCCGCCATCGCTCCGAGCAGCGAGGCGCCAATGATCGTGTTTCGGGCCGCGGCAAGGCGGGACAGGTAGACCGTTACAGAATAATCGACGTCGAGCACCGCGATGGGCGGCCCAGGCCCGTTTCTGATGGGCGCGAACGCCGTGATCCATGTCCCGCTTTGATTCCGATAGATAGCCGTGTGGGTCGCGACATTGTCGCGGAACGCGCGCCCGAGTGGTTCTAGCAGAGCTGGGACCAGCGGGTAGGGCTCGCCAGGCGCGCCAGGACCCCGGCTCGTGACCATGAAGCGCGCTTGCCGCTTCTCGGCGTCGTAGTCGGTGAGGGTATACACCGGGGTCTCGATCCTGTTTTCATCTTGCACGATCGAAAGCGCTTGGCGGATTCGGAGATACGCGCTCGTCTGCTGAGTTAGCGTCCGCTGGACAACCAGGTGTTGGGCGGGATCGATGAGGTACGCTCCCGTGCGCGCGATATTGAGCAGCAACGCCCCGAGCGTCGCCTCCGTCTCACGTTTCTGGCGCTCGTACAGCACCTCACCGACGAGGCCCACGGCGAGCAACGTGACAGCGACGAAGAGCCCGGCAACGCGGACGCTGAGGCGCTGCCAGAGCCGGAGCCGGGGCCACCGGTTTGCGGATGTGGATGTCACAGCCGCTATGATAGCCCGCGTGCGTGAATGCGCATTCCCTAGGGCCTCCGGGGTACCGAACTCAAATTATGCCGGGTCCCGAACCGGCCGTGCACGTCCAGGGCTGTCCCGCACACCAGAGCGTGAAGGATGCTATCCGCATCACCTGGGACGCCACCCTCCGCGCCGGCGACCGCACAGTGACAGTTCGGGAGGAGAGCCATGGCGCTTCCACCTAGGGACTTCAATACGATGCGCATATCATGTCGCTGGCCACACTTGACCTGCTGCGCCGCCTTGACGCGCTGGCATTGGCGCATTGCGAGATCCGAATGAACACGAAAGATTGACAGGGCCGTGTATCGTGCCCACACTTGGCGTGCTGTTACCGAGCATTGTGACTGGAGCGAGCTCGAGAAGCGTTCATCACTACTCGGAGGCCGATGAAGGAGGCCCATCATGGCGAAAGTGCTTAGGTGCGGTGACTTGATGCCGGGCTGCAATGCGGTCATTGAAGGAAAGGACGAAGCTGAAGTAATGGCCAAAGGGGCAGAACATGCCAAGACGGCGCACCAGATGACGGCGATCCCACCCGAGATGGCGGCGAAGGTAAAGGCGGCTATCAAAGAGAAGTAAGTAGCCAAGGCAGGCGTTCGCACGTACGGGCGTCGAGTTCCCCTCGGCGCTCGTAGTGTCTGAAGCCGC
>DATEGN010000133.1:0-15113 GCA_035280125.1 Gemmatimonadaceae bacterium
GTCGGTGTTTTATCCGGAGCGTTCAACAACAGCGCTTCTTCGCGCACAAACACGCGCTCGCGGTGTGACCGGCGGGCAGCGATACTGCGGCACTGATTGACGAGGATCCGGTACAACCACGCGCTGAACCGGTCTCGCTCCTGATACCGACCCAGCGCTCGATAGGCGCGAAGGAAGGTGGACTGTAAAGCATCCTCCGCGTCGTCGCGGTTGCCTAGCATTCGGATCGCAAAGCGAGCGCACCGATCATAGTACCGATCGACGAGCTTCGCGTAAGCATCAACGTCGCCAGACAGCACGCGCTGCACGTCGGCGGCATCGTCGTTCATGTCCTTTGCTATAACCCACCCCCTCGGCGGGTAAGTCACATCACGCGTTTACACTAATGAACAACGCCTCGATAGAAGCTGAATCCGTGTGATGGATCTCACGCTCCCCCATCGATCGATCCGCAAATTGTGTCGCGTTTCCGTTTCGGGCTAGCGGTTTCTGCATGATGAAGCCCATTCAATAGCGGAGCCGTCCGAGCCTCGATACGAAGAGAGTGTCGGCGTAGCGGCCACGCTGTACCACCAGGCTCAAATTCGCGGCGCCCATTCCCAATCCTCGCGCATCGAAGGCCATCGAGTCTCTCGTGGCGGTGAGGCGTGCTCGATAACCCTGCCACAGCTCGCGTCTAAGCAGCAGTTCGGTATCCGCTCGCGACAGGAGCGACCCGCGCAGAGTGTCGATGAGGACGGCGACCGGCGCGCGGCGATAGATCGCGGCATTGCGGGCCGACTGAAAGACGCTCGCGGCATCAGCTGTCGCTGATCGGACTGCGGCGCGATCGGCCGCCGCGCCGATCCGCGAGATCGCGATAGTGAGCAACACGCCCAGAACCAGCAGAACGACGAGCAGCTCAGCCAGCGTGAATCCGTTGCGACGCGTAGGATCAACGTCGGCCGCGCTCGGTGCACCGCGCGAACTCCCCCATTCATGAGACATGCGCCCACTCTACGCCTTGCTGCCACGTCGCATTCATCCAGACGATGCGGTCGGTACCGTTCCACCGCGGCCGCGATCACTTCGTAACCACGCCCCCATGCGACGAATTTCCTTGCTGCTCTCGATCACTCTGCTCGCGTCGTGTCGCGATCCGCGCGCGGAAGCGAACATCGCCGAGGCCATGATGCAGGTCGGTACAGAGGTGAGCGCGCTACGACAGGACTACGCCGCGCTGCAGAATCAGGTCGATTCACTCCGCGCCGTCGTGGCTCGCCAGGACACGCTCATCACTCGACTCGCGTCGCTCGCGAATATGCCGGTCCCACGATGACCGCCAGGCGCCTTGCCACTTACTCCCTCGACCTCTAGTGTCGTCTCTCTCACCGCAAACAGGACTCAGCATGAGCATCCTTCGGACGCTCTTGACGCTTGCGCTCATCGCTCCAAGCATCGCGCCGCTCTCTGCGCAACAATCCAACGACGCTGCATACACCGCGAAGATTCGCGAGCTGACGCCGACGGATCCGAAGTGGAAGTTCACCACGGAGCTCGTGGATCATCTTCCTGCCTCGTCGACGGTACCGACGCCATTGAAAGTGCTCGGCTATGTGCCTGGTACGATCGGCAAGCTGTCACGAACGGAAGACATCAACAAATACTTCCGCGCCGTCGCCGCCGCGTCGCCGCGTGTCAAAATCTTCTCGCTGGGCCTGAGTGAAGAAGGGCGCGAAATGATCGTTGCCGCTGTCGCTGACGAGAACACGATCAAGCGACTCGACGAATATCGCGGGATGGCCGCTCGGCTCGCCGATCCACGGGGCCAATCCGACGCCGAACGTGCACGGCTGATTCGCGAGGCGAGGCCGATTTACTGGCTCACTGGAACCATCCATGCGCCCGAGACGGGCAGCCCGGAGATGTTGATGGAGCTGCTGTATCGTCTCGCGGTCGAGGAGACACCGTTCGTTCAGAAGATTCGAAATAACGTGATCACATTGATCACACCCGCGACCGAGGTCGATGGCCGAAACCGGATCGTCGACATCATCGACGAGGAGAAGCAGCTCAAGCTTGGCCGGGGCGGCATTCCCACCGTGTACTGGGGCAAGTACATCGCGCACGACAACAACCGCGATGGGCTGATGATGAGCATCAAGCTCACCCAGAACATGAACAGTGGCTTCCTGTATTGGCGGCCGACGATCATGCACGATCTGCACGAGTCGGTGCCGTTCCTATATACGAGCACCGGAACGGGCCCTTACAACGACGAGTTCGATCCGATCACTGTCGGTGAATGGCATACGCTCGCCTACCAGGAGATCAACGAGCTGACGAAGCGCGGCCTGCCCGGCGTGTGGACGCACGGCTTCTACGACGGCTGGGCGCCTAACTACATGCTCGGCATTGCGCAGTTCCGTAACTCGATGGGGAAGTTCTACGAGACCTATACGTCGGGGGGCGCCGATTGTCAGATCGTGAACCTGCAGGGTTCGGCAACGTCGAAGGAGTGGTATCGGCCGAATCCGCCGGTGAACGGCATCAAGTGGTGCATCCGCAGCAACATCAATTACCAGCAGTCCGGCGTACTGATCGCGCTCAAGTTCGTCGCGGACAACCGAGAAACGTTCGTCGAGAATTTCGCGCTGAAGGGGAGTCGCATGGTGGAGCGAGGGAAGACGTCCGCACCTTACGCGTTCGTCATTCCCCATGATCAGCGGCACGCGGCAGAAGCAGCCGACCTGGTCGACTATTTCAGGAAGGTCGGCAGCGAAGTGCACGTTGCAACGGCAGCGTTCACAACGCGTGACATGCCGCCGGTGATCGAACGTGGTCTCGTCGCAGGCGGCGCCGGTCCGGCGGCTGGCGGTGGAGCGGGCGGTGGTCGCGGCGGCCGCGGTGGGCGAGGCAGCGCCGATTCGAGTGCGGCTGGAGCAGACAGCACTCGCGCCGGGCGGACGGTGAGCGTGGGCGCCGGCGATTGGATCGTGCGCATGGATCAGCCGTACACCGCGCTCATTCGCACTGTGCTCGCGATCCAGAAGTTCCGGCCAGACGACCCTTCGCCGTACGACGATACTGGGTGGTCGCTGGATGCGCTCCGGCACGTCACGGTCTACACAATCGCTGATTCGAGTGTACTCACGAAGCCGATGACGCTGCTGAAGACCGATGCGCGCGTCGCCGGCAGCGTCGCCGGCAATGGCAGCACGCTGATGGTTACGCACTCCGGCGATTGGCGCTCGGCGGTCCTCCCCTGGAAGATCGGAACAACCAAAGTGAGCGTCGCCGACAGCGCGTTCACCGTTTCGGGAACGACCTATGCAGCCGGCACCTATTTGGTCGACGATGCTCCCCAGATACGCGAAGCCGTGACGCAGCTCGGGATGAAGGCGACAGCCGTTGCCTCCGCGCCTAACGTGCGGTCGCACGTCGTGCACCTCCCGAGGATCGCGTTCGTCCATACCTGGATCGAAACACAAAACGAGGGCTGGGTACGTCACGCACTGGAGGAGATGGGTGTGCCGTTCACGTACATGTCGACGCAGCGGTTAAAGGAGCCAGGCCTGCTCGATCGCTTCGACGTCGTTTTGTTTCCGCATGTGAACGGTCCGACGACCACGATGGTCAACGGTCGTCCCCTCATCGGGCCGGCGGTCCCGTGGAAAAGCTCGGCGCTGACGCCGAGCCTCGGCAAGATCGACTCGACGAACGACATTCGGCCCGAGCTTGGCCTTGACGGCCTCGCCGCGGTGCGACGGTTCGTCGAACGCGGCGGGCTGCTGCTCGTCGAAGGCAACACGAGCCGGCTGCCGATCGACTTCGGCCTAACGCCTGGCGTGAGCGTCGTCACGACGCAACGGCTGCTCGCTCGCGGCGCGATTTTCCGGGCCGAAGCCGTTACCCGCTCGAGCCCAATCCTTTATGGTTACGAGCGCGGCTCGATTCCGGTGTACTTCAACAGCGCGCCGTTGCTGGCTGTCGCATCCGGACGCGGCGGTGGAGACGGGGGAGGGGGCGCCGGCGGAGACGACGAGCGGTCGATGTCTGTTGCGCAGAACCGTGCTGATCCGTCGATCGCAAAACAGACCGCGGCGATGCGGCCGCGCGTGATTCTGCGCTTCGACCAGAATGTCGATTCGCTGTTGGTGTCAGGCTTGCTCGACAATGGAGGCGAGATGACCGGCCGCGCGGCGGTAGTTGACGCCCCGCTCGGACAAGGTCATGTGATATTGTTCGGCATCCGCCCGATGTGGCGATACGAGACGCAGGGGAGCTACGCAATGGTCCTCAACGCGCTCGCGAACTGGAACGCGCTCGACGTGAACGAACGTCCACAGCGCGTGGCGACGGACGGTGGGCAGAAGCACGAATGATTTGCAACTTCGAATCGAACTGTCACTGATGATTACGATCGAATACTGCACGGTTTGAAACTACGAACCACGCGCCGTCAGTTTGGCGGCTGAGATTCGTCAGGCACTTCCGAGCGAGGAGGTGAAGTTGATACCCTCGCGAGGCGGAAAATTCGAGGTGATTCGGGATGGCAATCCGATCTTCGAAAAGTCGAAGGCTGGGCGGCATGCTCAGCCTGGGGAGGTGCTCAAGCTCTTGAAAGGCTGAAAGCGCTAAGCGCAGTCCCCAGGCTGCTACAACTGATTCCAACGGCACGGACAGGTTCCCGTGACGACGGAACGGGTCTAAATGTCAAGTGTATGAATGGCAAGATCTTACGAGATATTGATATTCGCGATCTCATGGCATTGGCCCTGCTCGACTGACGGTGGGCGCCGAGTCCGGCGCCGATCGGAGGAGAGATGAAGCAACTCACGATGACCTTGGTTTTCTTGTGCGCGGCGGCGCTCGTACCTGGACAACGGGCGAGCGCGCAGCAACGCGATCGAAAGCCTGCCACGATACCGGCAGAGAGTCGGCCGCCGGCCGGCATGTGCCGGATTTGGTTGGATGATGTACCAGCCGGTCAGCAACCTGCACCGACGGATTGCGCCACTGCGGTCAAGAACAAGCCGCAGAACGGCCGCGTTATTTTCGGTGACGACTATGCGAAGAAGGGCGACAAGGGCGATAAGAAAAAAGGCCCGCCGCCGTTCGTGAAGAATTTCGCGCCGCCGCCTCGACGACCGTAAGTGTGAAGCCCGCTCGAAGATGAGCGGGCTTTTCATTTCGGCGCCAACCTTGCACTTTCCGCAGCCGTGACGCGCTCCATCCAGGATCGGTACGGGCTTCCGCTCGACCACGATACCTTCGTCGAATCGGAGCCCGCTTCCGGGCGCGTGATCGTCATTGCTCCGACACGCGCGGCCTGCGAGACGATCGAGCTGGCACTGGGCCTCCATATCGAGACGTTTCTCGAGCGGCACTACGGGCCCCGCGTTCGTGAGCTCGCACGCGGCGGCAAAGGCTTCGGCATAATCGCGGGCACGGGGACGGGCAAGACACTCGGCATTCGGCCGATTGCCGAAGAGATCCTGCACACGACCGACCTGAAAGTCGGCGTAGTGAACCGCGAGCGAGAAGCGACGCCGGAAACGCCGACCTGGAACGTCATCATCGTGACGACGGGGATTGCGCGCCGCTGGTTCGAGGACGGCGACATTCTCGTGAGCGACACGCTCGTGGTGGACGAGATTCACCAGACGTCGGCGGAGCTGGAGCTTTGCCTCGCGCTCGGCAAGCGTGTCGGGTGCCGCTTTGTCTGGTTGTCCGCGACGGTCGATCCAACGTTTTATCGTCAGTACCTGAACTCCGCCGACGTTCTGGAGATCGTGGACTTCGACGCGCGAAAGGCGGCGGCCGTGCGCGTGATGGACAAGGAGCCGCTCGAGTTCCTCGACGACCGCTTCCTCCAGCAGGTCGTTAGGCAGAAGCGCGGGATCGCGATGTTCGTTCCGACTCGGCGTGGGGTTGAAGCGGCAGCGGAGCACGTGCAGATCAATGCACCGCACGTGAACACCGCGTATTACCACGGCGGCGAGCCGATCCGAATCATTCGTCCCTTTCTCGAGGGCGGCGAGCAGAAGCCGTACTTCCTGGCAATGACCGCGGCTGGCCAGAGCGCGCTGAATGTGCGCGGCCTCGACACGGTCGTGATCGACGACGTGCGGTTCTACAACGAGGTCAACCGGGGACGCAACGTGTTGACGCAGGAGCACCTCGGCGCGAACGAGATTCTCCAGATGGCTGGCCGCGTGCACGGCCGCGTCGAGGGAGGGCGCGTCTTTATACTCTCCGATCGCGACATTCAGTTCAATCAGCTCCGCCCAACCGCACCGGAATTCCAGTTAGGCGGTGACTCCGAGCGTGTCGCAATCACCTGTGCCGCGTTAGGCGTGCGCGCCGACGAGCTCGAGCTGCCCATTCCACTCGACCGCCAGGCGTATCGCACGGCGCTCGGGCTGCTCCAGCGGCGCGGCATCGTCGAGAACGGCCGATTGACCGCATACGGACGGAAGGTCGAGGCGATGCCGGTCGAGCGTCCGTGGGCCGAACTGCTCGTGCTCGCGCACGATGCGTTGCTACCGCTACTCGCCGTGATGAGCGCGATCGAGTCCCTCCATCGTATGACGCGAGAGGAGCGCGATCTCGGAGGAACCATTGTGCCCGGGAGCGATCACCTCACGTCCTATAACTTGTACGCCGAAGCGTACGAAAGCGCCGGGTACCTTGGCGAGGTGTACGGACTGCCACGACATCTGTTCGACGAGCGCGCCATCGACGAATGGGCGACGGAGCGTGGCGTGCTCGTGAAGTCGGTGGAGGACGCGGCGCTGGGCATGGCGAGCGTGTATCGCGCCGTTGGGATGCCGCTGCCGTCGAGCATGCCTAACGCTGGTGACGAGGAGCTCCGCGCTTTCCAGCAGCTCCTCGCCGAGTACATGCCGTTCGATGTGGTGATCGACGAGGAGACCGCGACCGGCGAGGAAGCCCGCGTCTCGAAAACGAGTGTCTGCGGCAGCTGGGGTGCCATTGCCGGTGAAATCCGCTACTTCGCCGACAAGCTCGGCATTCCGCGCGCGGCGATCGAGGGCACTCAGATTCCGATGGATCTCGTGCGTCGTTATGCGCGCTCCGGCGAGCCGGCGCTCGTGTTCGAGCCGGAGCGCAAGCGGTCGCCGCTGGCACTCAAGCGTCGCATCGAGTACTTCGGCTTCGATCTGGGCCGCGAGCTGGAATCCATCGATGAATTTCCGAGCGCGCTTCGCGACGAATCCCGGCGACTGATTTCCGACGCACTGGCGAGAGGCGAGGCCCGGCACTCGGCCGTGAAACGGAATCAGCCTTTGATCGAGGAGATTCGTGAGACGTGGCGTCGATCCGGCGGGAAGACGGCCAAGCTGGGAGTCCGCGAGTTGGCGGCGATCTATGAATCGCGTCTCCACGACGTCAATTCGATCGCGGATTTCCGTCATGCGAACCTCGATCTGACGGCGGAGCTCGAGTCGCTTGTGCCGGCCGAGGTCCGCGCGAAGTACAAGGCACTTCCGAATCACGTCTCGGTGCGTGACCGGGACATCGAGATTCAGTACGACATCGAAGAAGGTGCCGAAGGCAATATCGCGGTTGCCAGATTGCGGCTGCCGGAGAAGCTCGCTCGCACGTTGACCGAGTTCGAGCTTCCGAGCCTGGACCGACCGCTTCGTTTTGTCGTCACTCGAGGCGCGCGCGGCGCGGCGCGTGCGGCGACTCTGGACGCGCTACAGGAGGAGTTGGAGCGCCCATTTACGGAGGAAGAGCTCGAGGCGATGAATCGAGCTTGGGAATCGCGGCGTGAGGAACGTCGAGAGCGACGACGCCGGCAGCGATCGGGGAGGGCGAGCGAGTCCGAAGGCCGGGGCGGGGCCCGCCGTCGTCGCCAGCGCCCCGGCCGACGCGAAAGGGCGCAGCAGCGCGGCGCGAGCGCTGAGCAAGAGCCTAACGATAACCGGGTCGAACACGAACGCCGGCGCGGTCCGCGCACGCCGTACGTCGAAGACGATCGCAACGAGAAGTCTCGCCGCCATGGAGGACTGCGAGGCCGACGAGGACCGCGACCGCGCTAAGTCCCGAAGCGCGGCGCCACCGGTCCACTACGACGGTGACTCGACGTCCAACTCGTAACGCTCGGTGCGGTAATCGCGAAAACCACGCGCACGATAGTTCGGCAGAGCGTGGGGCGAATCGAGCGTGCACGTGTGTAGCCAGACCCGCTGAGCACCCAACGCCCATGCCTCCTCGACTGCGCGCGTGAGGAGTGCACCACCGAATCCACGACCGATGAATGCCGGCATGAGGCCGAAGTAGGCGAGCTCGATTTCGGCGTCGCCGCTTCGGCGTAGCTCGAAGTAGCCAGCACTTTCGTCACCGACGAGCAGCTCCCAGATGAAGATGTCCGGTGAGGCGAGATGGGCGGCGAGCACGGCGTCGTCCCAGACGAGACGATCGCGCCAGCGCCAGGCCGCGCCGACTTTGCTGTACAGGCGCCGGTAATCGGCCGGTGGACAGGGATCGCGCAACACGACACGCGCACCGGACGGCAGCGGCGCGGCGTTCAGAGCGCCGGGAGTGTTCAACTCGAGATATGTTCGAACGACTTCCACGAGACGCGGCGCGAGTCGTTAGGCGTGCTCAGCGCGTGGACACCGAAATGATACTGGAGCTGCTCGGCGTCGCGCGGCGGTCACGATGGAAGATGGCAGCATCCACGAGAGCGCGCACGAGGGGAGCTGGCGATCCCGGCGCCGATTCCAGTTGCGGCTGAAAAAGCGTGGCGATGAAGAATGGGTGTCCACTCAACTCGACGACACGCGCGTCACCGTGGTCGTCTTCACCGACGACGCGAAGTCCAGCGCTTTCGATTCTTGCCCGATACTCGGGATTGAGTCCGTAACTGCAGTGGTAGCGCTCGACGACGCGCCACCGTCCGTAAATCGACGCCGTCCGACACGTGGGATCGAGGAATATCGGGGCCGATTTCCCCATGAGAGAACAGGCAAGCGCCGCGATGACTGGCGCTGGCGTTCCAGGATTCGACTCGGTGTGATCAGCGTCGGCGATACCCATGACATTGCGCGCGTACTCGAGGATCGCGTGCTGAAATCCACCGCAGACGCCGAGGAATGGGAGCGCCGTCGTTCGTGCATGCCGCACCGCCGCGAGTGCACCATCGAGGCTTGCGTATGGGCTGCCCGGGGCGAGCCATACCGCGTCGATCAGTGCGAGATGCGCCTCCGCTCTCTCGGCCAGAGTTGACGTGGCCACCCAGCTCCACTCGAGCGCATGCTCGCGCAGCTCGCGAACGTGACCGAGTGCCTGGTCGATCGCGAGATGGGTGTGCATCGTCGGGTCATAATCGCCGACAATAGCGAGACGTGCGGGAATGGGCATGGAGGGCGGCACTGAGGCTCAATATAAGAGACGCTCATCACCAAAATTGGCAAGCAGAACCATGCGTTTCCGGTCCTCGCGCCTACCGTTCCCGCTGCGCTCGTTCGCGAGAAACCTGCCTCACACGGAGTTGCCCTTCAGTCGGCGATTTCTCGGAGCTTCTGGCGATGGCGCGCTGCTTTCGCGCGATTGCCGCACGTTGCCATGTCGCACCAGCGGCGGCGTCCGTTCTTCGTTCCATCGTAGAACACGCGCGCACAGCGCGCATCGGCGCAGCGCCGGACACGAGGCAACTCGCCGAGGATCAGTGCGTCGGCGGCTGATTCGACAATTGGAATCATCAATCCCGCGAACGCATCGCCGACCGGGACGAAAGCGCGCGTGTACGTGCCGTCGCCACGGCGCTCGACGCGGCGCGTTCCGGCGCTTCGCCCGAGCACGCGATTGATCTCGTTGAGGGCTTCCGCGCGCACCAGCTCCCCGGCGCTTGTGCCCGCGCCGCGTTCGGCGAGTGAGCGCAAGGCACCGCGTACACGTCGCGCGTCGACCAGGGCAGCCGCGGCGCCGGACGGCTGCTCCCGCGCGCGGCGTCGCATTCCGAGCGAGCGCTCGCCTTCGACGAGCGATGCGGCCTCGAACCAGGACATCAAAGTTTCGAAGTCTCGCAACGCATCGACGGAGCGAACCGCGTCGCTGTTCACGAAGTCGAGCCAAAGACGCTCGCCCACGAACACGAACACTCGCTCGTGTGAGAGCGCGGGTGCTATCGCGACGGGCAGCGGATCGAGTAACGCGGGAGTGGCAGTCATCGGCGGACGGAAAGCATATCCCCGCGCTCAGGCGGTAGCAAGAAGCGCGAGCAGGTCGCGTGAGCAAGCGTGTGTCAAGTAGATTCGCGATTCTCTTTTTCGAGCCACTTACATGTCTTCGCCGTTGGGTGCAGCCGCGCTCGGCACTGTTCGCGTCGTCGCGGTCGGATCGCAGAATCCCGTGAAGCTCGCGGCGGTGCAAGCCCTCTTCGGGCGCATCACGCCCGCTGCACGCGTGCAACCGGCGAGCGTGGTGTCTTCGGTGAGGGACCAGCCGTTCGGCGACGACGAAACCATTCGCGGCGCGCTCGCACGCGCGCGCGGTGCTCGTAAGGCGCTCGGGGCCGAGCTTGGAATTGGGATCGAAGGTGGTGTTGTCGATAGCGACGGCGCGATGCGCACGTGCGCGTGGGCCGCGGTGGTCGACGAAGCGGGACGCGAGGGTGTTGGTGGCTCGCTCGCAATGCCACTACCGGCTTCCGTGGCGACGCTGGTGCGTGAGGGGATGGAGCTCGGCCATGCGATGGATCGTCTCACGGGCGAGCAGGACACGAAACAGCGTCAGGGTGCCGTGGGAATTCTCACGGCAGGCCTCGTCGATCGCCAAGCAGCGTACGAGGTAATTCTCACCTACGCGCTCGCGCGCTTCCTCACGCCCGAGCTTTGGTGACGCTACGCCGCGGACGACGAGGCGGCTGATTCGGCGGCGCCGGGTGCAGCGAGCGCGTCTTCTCGATAGACGATCCAGCCGGTCGTCTCCTCGACGACGAGCTCGACCTCCGTACCGAGCGGAATCGTTAGGTTCGGCACTTCATGTCCCGCGGGAAAGTCCATGAGCACGGGAACATCGAGGTCCGACACGAGATCGAGCACGAAGTCCTCGAACTCGTCCTCCTCGGAGCGGTCGAGCGACAATTGGCCGAACACGATGCCGCGCACCTGAGGCAACAGGCCGGCGGCGCGAAGGTGTACGAGTCGCTCGTCCACAACCGACATCGGGTCGCGCGTCTCCTCGAGAAAAAGGATCGCGTTGCGCACATCGATCTCGTACGGCGTTCCAATCGACTGCTGGACGAGCGACAGATTGCCACCAACGAGCCGCCCCGTTGCGCGACCAGGCTTCGCCGCGCGCGCCATGTCGCGACCGATACGCGTTGTTGGCCGAGGAGCGGTGAGCGACGCGAGTAATGACGTCATCGTCGGGTCGCGTACACTCGGAATGAGATCGTCCACCGTTGGTCCATGAAAGACGCGCAGCTTTGCGCATCGCATGAGCCAGAGGTGCAGCGCGGTGATATCGGAGTAGCCGACGAATGCCTTCGGATTGCTCTCGAAGATGTGTGGCTCGAGGTACGGAATCATGCGCACCGCACCATAGCCACCGGTGCCGCCAATGACCGCCTTCACTCGCGGATCCAGCCACATGCCCATGAAATTCTCAGCACGCCGTTCGTCTTCGGCGCGCGTAAATCGCCGTAGCGTTGTGATCTCCGGGTCGAGAAGCACGGTGTAGCCGGCGCGCTCGAGTGCTTTGACCCCGCGCGTCAACCAACCGACTCGCGGCGAATATGATGGCGCGACAACCCCGATCGTGTCGCCCTTCGTAATTGGCGCTGGGCGAAGAAGGGGCTCCGGAGTAGGACCAACCAAAGTCGCAGCCGGCAAGGGCGCCGCGACTTCGGCGAGGGTCAGGGGATCGGGAGAAGCATCGGGGACCATTGCCGGGCAAGTTAACGGTCAAGGGCTGAGGGCGGCGAGCACACTGGACCCTCGGCTAGATTGACGACATGCCTCCGTCGCCGTCATCACCTGACTCCCCTACCTACTTCCGGAAGGGATTCGGTCTCAAGACCGAGGTCCAGGAAGAGCTCGCCGCGTACGAGGGCGCGCTCGTAGATCGCATGAAGGCAAGCGATTACAGCCTCGCCGTCGGCGATGTTACCATCCGGCTCGCGCGAGAATTCGGCTTCTGCTATGGCGTCGAGCGCGCGGTAGAGTACGCCTACCAGACGCGCCGGAAGTTCCCGAACAGGCGGATTGTTCTCGTTGGTGAAATCATCCACAACCCCTTCGTGAATTCGCGGTTGCGCGAGATGGGAATCGAGATGCTCGAACGCGGCGATCGAAACACGTTCGATTTCTCGTCGATTCGACAGGAAGACGTCGTGATTCTACCGGCCTTCGGGGTTACGATCGAAGACTTCGAGCAGCTCCGCGGCCTCGGGTGCATACTCGTCGACACGACATGCGGTTCTGTGCTGAATGTCTGGAAGCGCGTCGAGAGCTACTCTTGCGACGGATTCACGGCTCTGATTCACGGCAAGTACTATCACGAAGAGACCCGCGCGACCGCGTCTCAAGTCCGCAAACACGGCGAAGGACACTATCTCGTCGTCCGTGACATGACCGAGGCGCGCCTCGTGTGCGAGTTTATTGAAGGAAGAGTGGGACCGGCGGCCATCTCGGCGCATTTTGCACCACATGCCGTGTCACCGGGTTTCGATCCGAGCGTTCACCTGCGCAAAATCGGGGTCGCGAATCAAACGACGATGCTCGCCCGCGAATCGCTGGCAATCGGGCAAGAGGTGGGTGCCGCGATCGCGCGCGCGCGTGGTGAAACGGCACGGGCGGAAGAGTTTCGGACGTTCGACACGATCTGCAGCGCGACGCAGGAGCGGCAGGACGCGGTAATCGAGCTGTTGAGCGAGCCACTCGATGCGATGATCGTGATCGGTGGTTTCAACTCGAGTAACACGATTTCGCTGGCGGCGTTATGCGCCGAGCGCGTACCGACGTATCACGTCGAGTCCGCGGCGGCGATCGACCCCGAGAAGAAGTCGATTCACTATCGCCGCGCCGGCATCAAGCACATCGAGGCCGAGACGAGTGATTGGCTTCCGTCCTCGGGCGCGGTGCGTGTCGGGCTGACAGCAGGTGCAAGCACACCGAATAACAAGATCGGCGAGGCAATCGTGCGCATTCTCGCGACGCGTGGCCTCGATCCAGAGTGAAATTGGCCGTCCGCGAGACGCGGGGGTAAGTTCGCGCTGTGGAGTTCTCGCACTACATCGCCCTTGGCGATTCGATGTCGATCGATCTTTATCCGGCGCTGGATGCTGGGGAGATCGACGTTGCAGTAGCGCTCGAGCGCGACGCGCATGCCGGCCGGGTTGCCTCGCTCGGCGCCGCTTCGCTGTTCTATCGGAACGATGAGGCACGTTGGCCCGAGGAGATCGGGAACGACCTGGTGAGTCGTTTTCCCGCGATCGAGTATGCCAACTTCGCCGCGGATGGCGCGACCATCGGGGACGTGTTCGGCGAGCAGTTGGCGCAGCTGTCCGAGAGCGAAGAACCGACACTGCTTACCCTAACGATTGGGGCGACGGACCTGTTCAGCGCCTTCGCCAATCGTCCAAAGACTTCATTGCTCGATCGGATTGCGCACGACGTCGCCGAAGCATTGGAATTCGTCGTCGACGCCTCGAGGCGTGCACGCCCCAACTCGCTGCTGATTCTCTCGACGATCTACGATCCGTCGGATCGCACGGGGCGTATTCGTGGCGTGTTCGAGGAGCTGGGCGTGATGTCGCTCCGAGCTCTGGATTCGCTGAATCAGTCAATCCGAACGCTGGCGAGCGCGACACCTGGTGTACTGCTGGCCGAAGTGTATGGGCATTTTCTTGGACATGGTGTCACGGCGCCGGAGACAGATCGCTGGTACTGGCGCCGGTCGATGATCGAGCCGAACGCGCGGGGCGCGAGCGAGATTCGTCGTGTCTGGATGGAGGCGCTCACGGCGGCGGAAGTTCTCGAGGAGGACCGATGAGCGAGCTACTCGAGCAGTTCGCGTCTGTAGAATCACAGGGACGCCCAGCGGCGCTGGCGACGCTCGTTGCCGCCGCTGGCGCAACGCCCAAGAAAGCGGGATCCACGATGTGGGTTGGGGAAGACGGCAGTATCCTCGGCTCCGTGACGATCGGCGGATGCGTGGACGCGCGTGTGATCGAGCACGCGGAGGGCGTCATCGCATCAGGCAAGCCCGAACTGCTGCGCATGACGTTAGGCGATGAAGATGCGTGGGAGCTTGGCCTCACCTGCGGCGGCGAAGTGGACGTGCTGGTGCAGCGAGTTGATCCGGCAAGTGAAGGGGACGCCAGCGTGCGCGCGTACGCCGCCGCCCGACACGCGTATCAGGCGGGGCGCGCATCGATGGTTGTGTCGCGACTCGACGACCGCCGCGAGCGGCTGGTGATCGACGAGAACGGCGCCGTCGTCGGAACGCTGGGTGACGCCCTTCTCGACGAGCGGGCCATCGACGTTGCGCGGTCACGCCTGGTGAGGGCACAGATGTCGGCAGTCGAGCGCGTGGAGCACGCGGACGCCGAGGTGCCGCTCTTTTTCGAGCGACTCGCTCCACCGGAGACGCTCGTCATTTGCGGCGCGAGTCACGTGGCGATGTCGCTGGCTGTGTTCGCGCGCGAGCTGGGCATGCGGACGGTGATCGTCGACGGACGTGAGCGCATGGCGACGAAGGCGCGTTTTCCGGCGGTGGACGAGATTCACGTCGGCATGCCGTCCGAGATTACCGAGCAGCTGCACCTAACGAGGCGAAGCTATGTCGCGCTGCTCGCCCATGATTACAAGTACGACCTCCCCGTACTGCGTGAAGTGCTGCGGAGCGATGCCGGGTACATTGGCATGCTGGGAAGCCGCCGCCGCGGCGAGACCATTCGATCGATGTTGCGCGACGAAGGCTTCACGGCGTCTGAGATGGCCCGACTGCATTCACCGATCGGTCTCTCCATTGGCGCCAAGAGCGCGGCCGAGATCGCGTTGGCGATTGCCGCGGAGATCGTCGCGGTTCGCGAGGGACGCTCGGACTCCACGGATCGTGCGACGCCGAGTGACACGGCCGCGTCGAGCAACGTGGAT
>DATEGN010000134.1:0-3781 GCA_035280125.1 Gemmatimonadaceae bacterium
CGATGGAGGCACCGCGGTCCCGACCGGGCCTGATTGAGGCGGCGAAGATCCCGGCGGCCGATTCGTCAGATCACATCTCCGCGAGTAGCTAACGGAAAGTCAATCGGCGCGCGCCCTCGTAGTAAGCTTCCTGGCCAGGTGCACGAGTGGATCGGACGTTTCTCTGGGTGGGCGCGCTGGCCGGGTTCGTTGGCGTTGCGCTAGGCGCGTTCGGCGCGCATGGACTCCGTACGAGATTGTCAGCCGAGATGCTGACGGTGTTCGAGACCGGTGTCCGCTACCAGATGTACCACGCGCTCGCGATTCTCATCGTCGCGCTCGCTGCTGCAAGGCTCGATGGCTGGTTGATCCGGTTTGCAGGGTGGCTGTTCACTGCCGGCATCGTGCTGTTTTCGGGCAGCCTCTATGCGCTGGCGCTCAGCGGCGTGACGGTGCTCGGTGCGGTGACGCCACTCGGCGGATTGGCATTCCTGGTGGGATGGGCCGCCCTGGTGATCGCCTCGCTGAGACTCTGAGAGACGCCGGTCGATGTTCTGTCGCCGGTTGCTAGCAAGAATCAGCAGCCCTTCGTGCGTCTCCATCCGCTGCAGTAAGAACGCGATCTCGATGTTGCCGGATCGTGGGGTCTTCAACGGCGAATCGCTGCCGCGGTTGAGGAACGACAATGAGCGCGCTGATTCCTGAAGGTCTGCTGCTCGATCTCGACGACACCATCCTCGACGACACCGGCAGCGTCGTGTCCTCCTGGATGGATGCATGCGAGGCGCACCGATCGGCGATGGAGACGCTCGATCCCGCGGAGGTCTTCGACGCCATCGACAAGATCCGCGACTGGTACTGGTCCGATCCGGAACGGCATCGCCTTGGCCGACTGGATCTCGCCGCGGCGCGATGCGAAGTCGTTCGTCTCGCTCTGGCGGGAATTGGCGTCGATGCGCCAGAGCTCGCCCAGAAGATTGGTGAGACCTATCACACGCTGCGTACCGAAGGGCTTCAGCCGTTCGATGACGCCGTCGACACGGTGAAGTGGTTGCGCGAAAAAGGGCACCGGCTGGCACTGCTCACCAACGGCGCCGGCCCGGCGCAGCGGGCGAAACTGGACCGATTCGGGCTGGCGAATCTCTTCGATGCGATCCTGATCGAAGGTGAAGTGGGTTTCGGCAAACCTGATCCTCGTATCTACGTGCGCGCGTTGAACGAGCTCGGTGTCACACCGGATCAGGCATGGATGGTGGGCGACAACCTCGAGTGGGACGTCGCCGGACCTCAGCGTCATGGCATCGCGGGCATCTGGATCGATCTGCGCGGGACGGGAGTACCAGCCGGACAACACGTGCGCCCTGATCGAGTCATTCGGCGGCTCTCGGACCTGCGCACACAAGACTGACGAGGGGAAGCAGCCTCACACCGTCGTACCTTCGGGATCGAGCGCGAGGAATCCGCCTGACTGGTGCGCCCAGAGCGACGCGTAGATGCCGTCGCTCGCCACCAGTGTGTCGTGCGTGCCTTCTTCGACGATCTCACCCCGATCGAGCACCACGAGTCGATCCATCCGCCGCACAGTCGATAGACGATGCGCGATCACGATAGCCGTGCGCCCGGAGAGGAGCTCCCACAACGCGTCCTGAATGAGCGCCTCGCTCTCCGAGTCGAGCGAGCTGGTGGCTTCGTCGAGGATCAGAATCGGTGCGTTCCTGAGGATCGCTCGTGCAATCGCCACACGCTGACGCTGGCCGCCTGAAAGTTTCACGCCGCGCTCACCAACGAGTGTCTCGTACCCGGCAGGGAGCGCCTCGATGAACTCGGCCGCGTGCGCCAACTGCGCGGCGCGCCGCATCTCGGCGTCGGTTGCACCCGGCCGGCCGACACGGATGTTGTCGGCGACGCTCCGGTGGAACATCGATGGATCCTGTGGCACGTAGGCGATCGCGTCGCGCAATGCCGCTTGCGGTACCCGATCGATGGCCTGTCCACCAACGAGGATCTCGCCGCGCTCCACGTCGGCGAATCGCATCAATAGCCGCGTCAACGTCGTCTTGCCACCGCCGGATCGGCCCACGAGCCCGACCTTCTCGCCCGCGACGATACGCAGGGAGAAGCGGTCGAAGAGCAGCGGCTGCGTCGGGGCGTAGCGGAAGCTGACCTGTCGCAGTTCGACGCTGAAGTCCGCCGGTATGAACGACTCGGCAACGGGAGCGTCGACAACGGCAGGCGGGTCGAGCAGCAGCTCGGTGAACTGCGCCGCCTCCGTCAGCGAGCTCTCGAGGTTGCGGTAGATCTGGTTGAACGACCACATCACGCGCGTCGCGGTGGCGTAGTAACTGAACGTCAGGAACACCGCCTCGAGACTCGCGCCCGTGCCAGCGCTCGTGACCAGCGCCACGATGAGGCCGAGCGTGTTCGTGAGGATGAGCATCGGCGCCGCCACCATGTCGATTCGCAGATTCTGGTAGTCCCATGACCGTTGCGTCTTCGCGCCCAGGTCCGTGACATTGAACGCATGCATCTGCGCTTCCTCGGCCTCGCGCGCGAACGCACGCACGGCCTCCGCGTTGGCGATCGAGTCGGCGACATGTCCGGCCAGCACGTTCGACGCCGTTTCACGCACGTCGACGAGTCGGCGCCGCCGGCGGATGAGCGGCACGATCACCATCAGCGTCGTCGTGAGCATGCCGATCAGGAGGACGACGAGCCACGGCGAATAGCGCCACAACACGACGCCTGCGAAGCCGAGGGGAAGCACCGTCGCCGCGACCTGAAACGTGAGAACGTCGAACACGCTTTCGAAGCGTCGCGCATATCCGAGCGCGCGCTTGGTCAGCGAGCCAGCGTAGTTGTTGTGGAAGAACGCCAGGTCCTTGGCGAGCAGTTCATCCATCGCCTCGATGTACAGCGCTTCGATCGCTCGGACCTCGATGCGGATGATGGCCGCGGTTGCCAGGCGCCAGACGACCTGGCCTCCTACCCACAGACTCGCAAACGTCAGGACGTAGGGCACGAGCGTCGCCGGCGAGAGCGTTTCGTCGCGCGCAAATGCGCCGAGGATCCGCGCCACGACGAGCGGCGGCGCATAACCGGTCAGCACGTCCCCGACGGCCGGCAACAGCAGCGCGGCTGCGGACAGCCACGGCCGCCGACGTATTTGTGCCCGGTAGCGGGCCAGCACCAGCGCAAGAGCGCGGCTGAGGCGCCCGGAGTCTTGCTGCTCGTTGTCAATAGCGGTTGTCATGGTCGTACGCAGTGTCCGGCTTCAGCCGGATCAAAAGAAAAAGGGCCAGCACCTGTGGCGACAGGTGCTGGCCCTTGAATGGTTCCGGTCTCGTTATGCGACCGTCAGCTCACCTGCGCACCTCTCGTCGCGAACCAATGTGCTTGGTAACGCGATGCAACGACGAGTAGAGGCAGGTGATCCTCACGCCATCATGACATCACGAGGCCGCTGAGGAGTCAAGAGCGCGGTGCTATCGTTGACGCGCACGTGCCGCAGGTGAGTCAACACAGCAGGCGAGCGGGAATGCGATGAAACGCACATGGACGATCATCGCCGTACGTGATGTTCCCGAGAGTTTCAAATGGTACCAGTCGCTCTTCGGCCACGCCGAAATGCCTCCGGCCCATGAGTACTTTGGTCAGATCCTGGATGCGGATGGAACCGTCCTGCTCTGCCTCCACCAGTGGGGCGCGCACGAGCATCCCACCTTGATGAACCCGCACGCCGCGTCGGCCGGCAATGGGCTCCTATTGTTCTTCCGCGTCGATGACTACGAGGAGGCGTTAAAGA
>DATEGN010000135.1:0-7821 GCA_035280125.1 Gemmatimonadaceae bacterium
CATATATCGTCGCCGAGCGCTGCGTTACCGCGCGGCATTCGACCGCGCGTTTGGCCTTGCGGCGCGCGCCCATAATTTCACCAGCGACGAGAAAACTGACCTGACGCCGAAGCGACGCGAGTAACTCGCACGTCAGTAGTCGAGACGCTCCGCTTCCTCACGGAGCTTTTCGCACAATCGAACGGCTTGATCGCGCATGTGCTGCGCACGTGTACAGGCCTCGACGGCGGACTTCCGAAGCTCGCGAGAGTCTTCGCGTGTCTGGTCGCTCTTCACGCCACGCACCGACCGGCGTATTCGCGTCATGCGGCGCTCCCGAAGAGGGACAGTATCGACGCTGCGGAAATCGTGCCCACGATCGGGGGACCGAGTTCAGCAGAGTACCCCGTCATCGTTTGCTCAGCACAGGATGACAGAGGATCGACTCCTATTGACATCCGATACGAGCGACGCCGATATTCGTATCGAATGCCAATAGGAGAGCGATGACCCGTCCGACGCCGCTGCTGCAAGGCACTCTCGACCTGCTGATCCTCAAGGCTCTGAGCCTTCAACCGCTCCATGGTTTGGGCGTCTCGCGCCGCATCGAGCAGATCACGAAGGGCGCCTACGTCGTGAGGCCTGGCTCGCTCTTTCCGGCGCTTCATCGTCTCGAGGAGCAAGGCTGGCTCGCGGCATCGTGGGGCGACTCGGAGAACAACCGCCGCGCCAAGTTCTATCGGCTCACCGCCGCGGGCCGCAAGCAGCTGGGCGCCGAAACAGACGAATGGCTGCGCGTGAGTGGCGCCATGCGCGCCGCGCTCGAGTCGACCTGACTGTGCGGTTCGTGCATTGGCTCCGGAGTCTGTGGGCGAATCTCTTTCGCCGTCATCGCGTCGAGGAGTCCCTCGACGACGAGCTGCAAGCGTATCTCGAGCTCCTCACCGCCGACTACGAACGGCGTGGATGGTCACCGCACGAGGCACGGCGAGCGGCGCTGATCGACATCGGTGGCATCGCCCAGGTGAAGGAGAGTACGCGAGACGCCTGGTCCGGAGACATGTTCGTCACTGGCCGGCGTGAGCTCCGATATACCTGGCGGAGTTTGCGGCGCTCGACAGGCTTTCTCGTCACGGTGGTGCTGATCATCGCGCTCGGTATCGGCGCGAACGCGACCATCTTCGGCGTCATCGACGATCTGCTCTTTCGGCCGCCCGCGCATGTGAAAGACGCCGACCGCGTCGTGCTGCTGTCCATGGCGACTTCGAGCGATGGCGTCGGTCAGCAAACACTCAATTTTCCAGCCTATCGCACGCTGCGCTCTGAGTGGCGCTCCGCCGCCGACGTCGCCCTCGTCGGGTATGGAGCCCTGAAGCTGCCGCTCGGCCGCGGGCTGTACGCGGAGAACGTCCTCGCGCTCCCCGTCAGCGCGAGTTACTTCCCGATGCTCGGTGTCGAGGCGGAGCGCGGTCGTGTCTTCGTGGAAAGCGAAGACGCCGAGCCTAACGGTGTAACAGTGGCGGTGATCAGCGACGGGTTCTGGACGCGCCATTTTGCACGCACCCCGGACGTCCTTGGGAAAACGCTGCAGGTTGGCGATCGTCGCTTCACGGTTATCGGCATAGCGCCTCCGGGGTTCACGGGGACGGAGCTCGGCCGCGTCGACGTATGGCTGCCGATGACCGCGGCGATGCGGCCATTTGTCTCCGACAATCCGAATTGGCAACGGGAGGCAAAGGCGACGTATGCGCGCGTGTTCGCGCGTGTGCGACCGGACGTACCCTTTGCCGATGCGGCGCGAGAAGCGTCACGCATTCTCGCCGAGGCATATCCGGAGGTCTGGTGGGTGCCTCACCGTACTGCGCGGCTCACTCCTTTGCGCGTGGCACGCTCGATCAACCTGGGGACGGAAAACGCGCTGCTGACACTGCTCGCGGTGATGGCGCTCGTCGTTCTTCTGATCGTGACTGCGAATGTCGCCGGCCTCTTACTGGCGAGAGGCTTGCAGCGTCGGCGCGAGATTGCGGTGCGTCTCGCACTGGGCGCCTCGCGACCGCAACTCGTCAGGCTCCTGATCGCCGAGAGCTTGATACTGTCGTTGATCAGCGGCGTCGTGGCCGTCTTGCTCACCTATTGGTCCAGCACGGTCATTCGGGGACTTCTCTTCGGCGACGTGCCGTGGAACTCGTCGATTGTCAACTACCGACTGCTCGCCTTCTCCGGGGTCGCCGTGGTAGCGATCGCGATCCTCGCCGGGGTGCTGCCCGCGCTCGAGTCGACACGGTCAGAGCTCACGACGGCGCTCAAAGCCGGTGCACGCGAAGGAGGTGGCCAGCGGTCCCGCTCTCGGCGAACGTTGATTGTCGTTCAGGTGTCGCTGACAACGATGCTGCTCGTCGGCGCCGGTCTCTTTCTGCAGTCGCTGCGGAGCGTGTATGCATTGCGATTAGGCGTCGACGTCGATCGCGTGCTGTACGGCTCGATGACGTTGAGCGCGATCGGCAAGATGCCCGAAGACGTGGAGCGCCTCATGCGCACCGAGCTGGCGCGAATCCGCGCGCTGCCGGGGATTGCGCACGCCGCCGTTTCGTTGACGATTCCATTCGGTCCCACCTACGGCGTGGATGTGCGCGTGCCGGGCCGCGACTCGCTTCCTCCCGGCGACGGTCCCTACATCAATCTCCTTGGCGGAGACTACTTCGCGTCGCTCGGGGCGCGCGTCCTCGAGGGACGTGCATTCACCGACGCCGACGATAACGCCGCGAGCCCGCGCGTGGCGATCGTGAGTGCATCGGTGGCGCGGCGCGTCTGGCCGGGGACGTCGGCGTTAGGCAGGTGCGTCATCGTCGGTGGCAAGGCGGCGCCGTGCGCGCGCATCATCGGTGTCGTGGAGGACATCCGCCGTCAACAGTTGCTCGACGAAGCACCGGAGTTCGTGTATCTCCCGCTCGCTCAGGGGCAGGTGGTTCCCGCGCACTGGCGGAGCGATTTGTATCTGATCGCGCGCCCCGAGGGCGAGCCGTCGCGCATGATCGAACCGGTGCGTCGCGCGATGCAGGGCGCCACGGCAGCCCTGCCCTACGCGACCGTCGAGCGGATCGCGGACATGCCCGAGGTCGTGATGCAGTTCCGGCAGTGGCGCCTCGGGACGATTCTCTTTGGCAGCTTCGGTCTGTTGGCGTTGGTGCTGGCGGCGGTGGGCCTCTTTGGGCTCATCTCGTATGACGTGGCCAGTCGCGTGCACGAGATTGGGGTCCGCATGGCGCTTGGCGCTCGCGGCTCCTCGGTCGCCGGATTAGTTGTTAGGCAGGCGCTCGTGGTGGACGCGATCGGCGTCGCGGGCGGAATCGTCGCGGCGATACTCGCGGTGCGGCTCGTCGCGTCACTCTTATATGGCGTCTCGCCTTACGACCCGCTGGTCTTTGCCGTGGTCACCGGCACGATGCTGGTCGTGGGTGTGGCGGCGAGCATCGTCCCGGTTCTCCAGGCGCTGTCGGTAGACGCGCTCGAAGCGCTGCGCGCCGACTGAGTCGTTGACAGCTCGAGAGGCGAGATGTGAGATATCGGCAGATACGGAGTAAGCCACATCTGATCTGTCGTAGTACCCCGGGTTATCCTCTGAGCAAATCGTCAACTGCAGCATACCCGGACGGAACCGACACACCATCTTTTTTTGCACCAGCTGCGAGCAGGGCCTTCACCGGACGCGGCGAGCGGCGGCGGGTCCAGTATGAATCGACGCATGCCCGGACGGCGAGCATAAGGGGCGTCTCGCTTTTCCTGTTCTTTGTGTTGACGTCGGCGCCCTTGTGAATGAGCACGTCGAGCGTGTCGTTCGACATGTGCCACGCGGCCACGTGCAAGGCCGTGCTGTCGGGGGCGATGCCGAAATAACCATCGCCGAAGTAGCGCGCGTCAACAGGAACGCCGAGGTCGATCAGCAGTGCAACGCCATCGTCATTATCGTTGCCGGCGAATTCTGCCACGAGCTCCCCACCCTGATCGATCAACTCCGGTATGAGTGAAGGCTCACGCGCGGCGATCGCCCGGGCCTCGCGCGCCTCCCCGCGTGCGCACGCGGCAACCAATGCGTCAACGCCATCCAGCTTCAGCGGAATGTCGCGGCGCGCCATCGAGGCGAGGACGTCGGACCGTCCACGCCGCGCCGCGACCGCAATCGATGAGCGCCCCGCGCGAAAGCCGCCGCCATGGCGGAGATCTCTGGCAACCACGTATGGGTCCGCGCCGCGATCGAGCAGCAGATCGATGATTTGGAGACTGTTGTCGCTGATGAGGGCGTGATGCAGCACCGTCCTGCCGAAGCGCGACATCTGGTTGACGTCCGCGCCGTGATCGAGCACGAGCCTGATGCCTTCGTAATCGTGCCAGTCGGACTTTCGGAGCAGCATCATGTTCAAGCTGTCCTTGGTCAGCTTGCCACTATCGAGCAGCAGCGCGAAGGCGTCGTTGTCCGGACCCTCGACTGAGTGATATGGTACTTCGCCATCGTTAGGGTCCGCGCCGCGCTCGAGCAAGAGTCGGGTGAGCGGTGCATGAAAGGCAACTCCGGCCGCGCCATAGAGCACGCTCTCCCACTCGCGATGCGGCCGGTGCGATTCGTCGAAGAAGCCGGAATTGGCGTTGGCGCCGGCGTCGAGCAATGCGGTCGCGGCGCGGACGAACGCGTCCGCTCGTTCGCGACGCTCCCGGAGGAACGCCGAAAAGCAGAGATGCGTGAGCGCATCAACGTCTCGGGGACCGCCCCTCGCCTTCGCCAGTGAGGCGTCGTGAGCGAGAAAACGACGCACGCCTTCGTCGTCACCAAGCATCGCGGCGACGTGAATGTCGTTCGCGATGGATG
Organism: Gemmatimonadaceae bacterium; assembly: GCA_035280125.1. Lineage (GTDB taxonomy): Bacteria > Gemmatimonadota > Gemmatimonadetes > Gemmatimonadales > Gemmatimonadaceae > AG2. The sequence goes on from DATEGN010000135.1 coordinate 4,841, forward strand.
GGTTCGCATCGAGAATGAGCTGCGCCTTGCTGGCAGAGCCGTGCCAGAATGCCGTCTCGATGAATTGATCGTGCAGCCTGGGTTCAGGGCTCATTGGGATGTGGGGAGGCGGGTTGCGGGTGGCGTCCGAGAAATTAGATGACTCTAAACTCCCCGCGTCCCGCAACCGGCGCCGCGCATGTGACCTGAATCACGAGCAGACACATGTGCAAGGTTCTTGCAGCGCGCCAAGTAACAGTCTGCGGGAGGACTCGATGATTCATCGTGGAAAGTTCGCCAGTTCGACAATCGCCGCCGTCGCCGCTTCCTTGCTCGTCGCCGGCTGCGCCACACGTGGCGCGCTTCAGAAAGCGATGGCGGAACAGCGCACCGCGCTGTCCACCGAACACACGGAACGCGTCGCGACCGACAGCGCGACCCAACAGGATGTCACCACCTTACGAAACGATCAACAGTCGTTGCGCACCGAGCTCCAGGCACTTCGAAGCGATCTCCAGAGTCTCCGCACCGAATTCGGCGCGAAGATCGCCATGGTCGATTCCGGCATGCGCTTCGCCTTCCCGGTGAACTTCGCGTTCGATGAGTCGATCGTTCGTGACCAGGATCACCTGGCACTCAGCCGATTTGCTCAGGTGGTCGGAAAGTATTATCAGGGTTCGCTCATCACGGTCGAAGGGTTTGCGGATCCGGCTGGAACGACGCAGTACAACCTGGCGCTCTCACGTCGGCGAGCTGACGCCGTGAAGTCCTACATCGTCAGCCAGGGAATTCCAGACCAGTTGGTGAAGACTGTTGGATACGGGAAAACTCGGCTCGTCGTTCCGGGCGCGTCACGAGACCAAGCAGGCGCGGAATCGAATCGACGCGTTGTGTTCGTCGTCGAGTCGAAGGGTCAGGTTCCGGTTCCAGTGGCGCTTCTCGACAGTCGGGACAATCGCTGACGCTAAATTGCTGGTTCGTTCGATCTGATTGAACCCAGGGAGCGCCTGGTCGCCAACGGTGACCAGGCGCTTTTCTTTAGTGTTGACGGACGACCGCAATCAGGCCGCGACGGGCTCATGGATTCACAAAATTGAGCGCCTGCTGTCACAAACTCGCAGTCCCATCCGTCTGACGTGGTATGACTACACGAGTATCTGACGAGGAGCTGTCGCTGACTGGAGTAGTGCAACATCGACCGAGGCTCCTTGGTCTCGCATATCGAATGTTGGGTGACGTCGACGAGGCGGAAGACATCGTGCAAGAGGCGTTTCTGCGCTGGCACCTCGCCCACCAGGCATCTGTTCGCTCGCCCGAGGCATGGCTCGTCTCGGTTGTGACGCGGCTTTCGGTCGATCGCTTACGGCGACTCGAGACCGAGCGCGCGACGTATCCCGGCACGTGGCTGCCCGAGCCGATCGCGACGCCGGCGCTCGCGCCGAGTGGGGTGCCTGACACGGATCATGGCGCCGAGCTTGCGTCGGATCTCTCGATCGCGCTCTTGCTCTTACTGGAGCGCCTCGCGCCCGAAGAACGCGCTGCGTTCTTGCTCCGCGAAGTGTTCGCGAGTGATTATGCCGACATCGCGCAGATCCTGGGACGAAGCGCCGATGCGGTGCGGCAGATGGTTCACCGCGCGCGCTCACGCGTGCAGACGGACCGAGTGCGCGTCGAGACTGCGCCCGGTGAGCATCGACGAATCCTCGAACGCTTTGTCGAGGCGCTTCGTGCCGACGACGCGGAGGGACTCCTCTCGCTCCTGGCGCCGGACGTGGTGCTCGCCGGCGACGGTGGTGGTCGGGCGCCGACTGCTCGCAAGCCGCTCGTTGGAACTGATCATGTGTCCCGCTTCTTGTTAGGCGTCGCGCGCAAGGCCGGCGAGGTTCATCTCCAGTGGACTCGCCTGAATGGTGGCCCGGCGCTGGTCTCGATCAAGGACGGCGCCGTCGTGTCGGCAATGACCGCGGTCGTCGAGTGCGGTTGCATTCGCGCGCTGCACGTCATGCGTAACCCGGAGAAGCTGAGACACGTGCTTGGCCCGGTGGACCTCGTTTGAGGTACACCGAACTAGGTTGGGAATTGCGAGTCCCCGAAATCCTCGATCTGCCGAACGCCGCGACAGCTGTCACAAGAACGCGCGCCATCCGTCTTTCACAAGTGACGCTCGAATGCTGCACATAGAAGCGAGAGCGGCCACGACGTAAGGCGGAGGTTGAGATGCACCGCAATCGATTGAGCAGTGGCAGATCGCTGTCCCTACACGGCCCGCTACAATCGGCCGTCGAACGCTGGCAGGAAATCGCCGCGCGATCCTTCCATCGAGACATCCTGGACGGTCGGCAGGTGTGGCCCACAGTGCACGACGCGGTCCGGGGAAGTCTGTGGTTCCTCGTCGGTGGAACGCTCATCGAAGTCCGCGCGGAGCCGAGCGACGCTGGAACTCTCGAGGTGCCAGTCGAATCACCAGCCCAGATCGCGGAGAGATGCTGGGACGCAGGCTACACCGTTCGAGTCCCCACCGATGGGACAACTGGCGAGGTTGTCGTCATCGATCCGTTCGGCCAACAGATCGCGCTCGTCCCGCGCCTGTCCGAGAGATCGTTAGGCATCGAGGGATCGTGAGCGTTGCAGGGAGCGGGGAAGAGAAAACCGTACCCGACTCCAATCCTGCATTCCCTGACTCGTCCCCCCTCTCCCCGAAGGAGGTTTGTGTGTCTGTCTATTCCATAGTTCTCTTTCTTCATATCGTTGGAGCGCTCGCGCTGTTCGCCGGCATCGGAGTGGAGCAACTGACTCTCTTCAAGGCGCGGCGCGCCGACACGAATGCTCGCGCGCGAGATTGGCTCTCCGTTTTAGCCGGCCTGCGACGCGTGGATGGACCCGCCGGTCTCATTCTTCTGGCGAGTGGTTTCTACATGGGGGCTACCCGCTGGGGCCAACAAGCGTGGATGGGTCTTGCGGTACTAGGCATGATTCTGATGGCCGCTCTCTCGGTGGTCCTG
>DATEGN010000136.1:0-9222 GCA_035280125.1 Gemmatimonadaceae bacterium
GAAAGCGTCACCGCTGTATTCCGCGACATGTTATTTCCGATAGTAGACGCTCAGCGCTCGCGCGCGGCACGAATGAGCGCCTCCATGTGATCGAGGTACCGCTCGAACGCGCGACGTCCGGCGGGCGTGATTGAATACTCCGTTTTCGGCACGCGGTTCTCGAAAGACTTGGTGCAGGCGATGTAATTCGCCTCCTCCAGCTTCCGGGCGTGCACGCTCAAGTTGCCGTCTGTCGTCTCGAGCAGCTTTTTGAGATCGTTGAAGCTCACCGCGTCGGTGGCAGCGAGCGCGCTGAGAATACCGAGGCGAATGCGTTCGTGAATCAGTCGATCGAGAGCCAGGGGCCCTTCGACTTTGGCCTTTCCGCGCACGGTACGTAGTGGGGTGCCGTTGCCACGATCGTCCGGGACAGCGCCGTGCTTAGCCACCGTACCTCCGCGCGATCAGGGTTCCGAAGATGATGTGCAGCCCACCGAAGCCGGCGACGAGGAGAGCGGTCGCCCACGAGGCGGGGGCGAGCAGAGTCCAGGCGCCAAGCAGCATGAAGGCAGTGCCCATGACGGGAACGATGGACACGGAGTATGTGCCGGCGGTAACAACACCCGTCCCATAAAGCAGCATCCAGCTGCCGGGGAGCAGCGACTCGAGCCCCCGGCTCACAAACACTGCCGTGAGCAGAACGCCGACGAGCATCGGGGGCGAGAAACTGAGTACGAGCTTGCGCACGGGCCCGGTGAGGAGCGGCATTCCCGCTGCGCGGGCCTTGGCCGCCATGAAGAGGATTGCAACACCGGCGGCGAACACCGCCTCGACAAGCCAGGTGATTACCCAACCGGACCCGCTGAGTCGTGAAGCGACGAGGGCTGCGACAATTGCCGTGCAGCCGATGACGACCTCTCCCCAACCAGAGACCGCGGTGAACGTACCCGCGCGCTCCATCGTTTGACGGATGTAGCGGAGGTTGTCCATTGCGCGCTCTTGCATCTCCGGAGGAGTCGAGCGCGGCGGTCGAAGGGGGATCACCGGCGGCATGGGCTGAATGGTAGACGTAGACTGCGGTACAAGCAAGTACTTTGTATTGCAAAGTCAGGGCCCGCAAAGAAACCTTCTCGCCGCTGCTCAGATGGCTTTAGCCCTGCCCTTCAGTCGGATCCGGCTTCGCCTTCTTCTGTTCCCGCAACTCACGAAGAGCCGGATTCACGCCTTTGCTCGGGATCATCGGCTGGTCGTGAGGATTCGACTGCAGCTTCTGTTTCTGCTCTTCGATCATGCTGCGGTCTTCGTGACCTTCACCCCACTTATAGTCCGTCGCGCCGGATTCGGCCGGATCGATGCTGTGCTGGTCGGGACGCTTTCCACCCATTTGCTGCCTCGCTGCATAAGTCTTCGAGCTATCATGTCAGGAAGCATGCCTTACGTGGCGCGCTCGTCGGGAAGCTCGGGAATATGCGGGTCGCGCCAGGCAGCGATCGCGACGTCGCTGGACCAGTCCAGGTCCGAGAGGCCAGGAACGAGACGGCGGGCATGAGATAGACGGCGGCGTCAGTGGTCAGGTTGTGCGGCTGGGTGCCGTGTGGGCTTACTTCTGTCGTTTTTATCGTTAGGCTTGTCGCTCGCCTTCTTGTCGTTGGCGAGCATGGTTCGTCGAGAACTATTGGTCATCTTGCGGATCTCAACTACCTCTGCGGTAAAGGCCTGCCACTCGTCGGGCGAGAGCAGGTGGAGATCACGAGCCTTGAGGAGGTGGCCTTCTGTTTCGTTCGCCGACTTGATCGACATGTCGAGGAAGCGGGCAAACTCTTTCGCCGTTGCTGCGCCGGCACCTTCCATGATCGTGTCGCCGATGCTGTCGGCCGCGCCGGTGAGCTGGGCGCGGAGTCGCGAGTGGCCAAGTCGCGAGAAGTTGTGGGTGCGCTTATGCAGCGCGACGGCGAGGGCATGGGCGCGCTGCCAGGCTTTGATGTGTCGAAAGTCTTGCATGGCTGCAACACTGCGCGGCTTGCGCGAGATCACAGCACCGTTTTCCCGCAGCGCGTATCACGCCACTGACGCCTTCTGACCCCTGAAGTCGCCGTTTATCTCACGCCTGCCGTCTCGACCCTGGCTTCTCGTACTGGACTGGTCCAGCGACGTCGCGATTCCTGCCAGGCGCTCCGCACTATCGTTAGGTTAGTATCCGCCTTTAGCGGTCTGCTACCCGATACTTCGCGAGCACCTGCCTCACCTTGTCCAGTGGAATCGCCTCCGCCGTATGACCGCTTCCGCTCACAGTCGTTGCCTCGAAGAGGGAATTGTAAATCGCTTCTTCCGTCGCCTCGACAGCACCCTCGAACAAGCCGGACATCTCCTCGTTGGCCAGCTCCTCGATCGTTAGGCGTCGGGCGTTGAACGCACGGCGCACTCTGGCATTTGTGGAGAAGGCAATCACGTAGTCTCCGGAGCCATTCGCGGCGGACGAACCGGTTCGACTGAGTCCCATGATCGCGCGCGCGGCGAGCCGGCGCAGATTTCGATCTGACAATGGTGCGTCCGTCGCAACGATCATCACGATGGAGCCATCGCCCCGCTCCGCCGGCGACTCTACGTCGCGCTTGAAAGCGTATTGCCCCAGCTCGCGTCCGACCGGAGCGCCGAGGACCTGCAGAATTCCCCCGAAATTGCTCTGCACCAGCACGCCGACTGTCCACCCTCCAAGCGCCGATGGAAGTACGCGCGAGCTCGTGCCGATCCCACCTTTCCACCCGAATGCGATCGTACCAGTGCCTGCGCCCACGCTTCCCTCCGCGACCGGACCAGATGATGCCGCAGCGAGCGCCGTACGAACCTCTTTCGCACCGATCGGTCGCGATCGAATCGCGTTCAGCGTTCCATCGTTCGTCTCCGCCACCAAGGGATTGATCGACCGCACGTTCTCCATTCCGGGTTGCTCGAGCATCCAGCCCACCAGCGCGTCCGCCGCATTCCAAACGCAGAGTGTGCAGGTGAGGAGAATGGGCGTCTCCAGCTCACCGAGCTCGTTCAGCTGCGTGGCACCGAGCAGCTTGCCGAATCCATTTCCCACGTGCAGCGCCGCCGGCACACGCTCGAGGAAGAGATTTCCCTCGTGAGGCAGTATCGCGGTAACGCCAGTTCTGATCGAGTCGCCCTGCACCAGCGTTGCATGACCCACGCGAACGCCGGCGACATCGGTGATGGCGTTGTTGTGCCCCGTCGGAAAGACGCCTGGTTTCACACCGAGGTCGCGCGCGCGAGCACGTTGAGTCTGAGCGGAGGTCGCGAGCACAGTGACGAGAAGAAAACTCAAGGGAACGAGATGACTCATGAAGACTCCCGTGGACAATCCGATTGACGTCATGCTGGTTGCGGTGCTCTACTCCATCTAATCTTCAGCTCGCAAGCAGACACTACTGATATCAATGCCTCTTGTCGATTTGTACGGTCACGAACAGTTGCGCGAGCAACTCCGCGTTGCGGCTCGCCGGGGCACGCTGCCGGCAAGCTTGCTGTTGCACGGTCCTCGAGGGGTAGGAAAGCAACGGCTCGCGTTGTGGCTGGGTCAACTGCTGCTCTGTGATGGCGAGGAGCCCCGCCCTTGCGGGAAATGCCATCAATGCCGGTTCACGCAAGAGGTGACTCACCCGGACGTGCACTGGGTATTTCCGCGCCCGCGGCTGAAGGATAGCGATCCCTCGCTCGAAGACGTCCGGAATGACTACGCCGAAGCGATTGCCGAGCGCGTCGCCGCGAATGGTTTGTACGCGCCGCCTTCCGGGAGCGACGGGATCTTTGTCGCCACTGTTCGTGCGATTGTCCGGTCCGCCGCAATGTCGCCCGCTCTGGCAAAACGAAAGACGTTCGTGATTGGCGATGCCGAGCGCATGGTGAGCCAGGAGGGATCGGATCAAGCAGCGAACGCTTTCCTCAAATTGCTCGAGGAGCCGCTGCCGGATACCACTGTGATTCTCACGTCGTCGGAGGCGGGCGCACTGCTTCCGACCATTCGCTCGCGCGTAATCGCGGTCCGCGTGGCTCCTCTCGCTGATCGTGAGGTGAGGACCTTTCTGGCCGATCCGGTCGTCGGCCCGTACCTGCACGCCGAGAAGGTGAAGTCATCGGTCGACGAGCTGATTCACGCGGCGGCCGGCGCTCCCGGTCGTGTTCTCGCCGGTTCAGTTCTTCGCGATTCGACCGCTCAAGCGCAGCGACTTCTCGATGCCGTGACCGCGCCCGACCGCGCCGCGCTGTACCGCGCCGCGTTCAGCCAAGGCTCCTCACGGGCGAGAGGTAGCTTTACTGATTCTCTGAACGCGCTCGAGGTGCTGCTTCACGACCGCGTCCGAGTCGCCGCGACCTCTGGAAACAACTCTGTCGCCAGCGGCGCCGCGAAGGCACTCGAGCTCGTAGAACGTGCCAAGGAGCAAGCAGCCAGCAACGTGAATCCGCAGCTCCTCACGATCGGACTGCTGCGCGACATGGCTGCGCTAATGAAATGAAGAACAAGAAGCGGAACGACCGGCGCCTCTCGCACGTCGCGACCACAGGCGAAGCCAAAATGGTTGACGTCGGCCACAAGGAGTCGACGGAGCGTGTTGCAACGGCCCGCGGGTCGATTCGAATGCTGCCCGAGACGCTCACCGCGATCGAGGCGAACACACTCAAAAAGGGTGACGTACTCTCCGTCGCGCGCGTCGCCGGCATCCTCGCGGCGAAACGAACTCCCGAGCTGATTCCTCTTTGTCACCCGATTCCGCTCACGGACATACAAATAGAAGTGAAGGCGGATCGATCCCTGCCGGGCATTATTGCCGAGGCAACAACCCGGGCAACTTGGAAGACGGGCGTCGAAATGGAGGCTTTGACAGCAGTAACAGTCTGCCTCCTCACGATTTATGACATGGCCAAGGCCGTCGATCGTGGAATGAAGCTCGGCGATATATCGTTGATACAAAAGTCAGGTGGCATTAGTGGCAATTGGTCAAGGGGTTGATGGCATCGCGGTTGCCTCTTATCGTGGGTGCGTAGCGGGCAGTAGCGTTGGACTCAACCTGTTGCCAGTAGACAACTTATGCGCAATCTTCGTGGTACGTACGTGCACCGTGGCGATGCCGCCCGGCGCCGTAGGCGCCTCAAGCGATTCCTGTACGCATCGGCTGCTGCTGCCGTGGTGGCGATCGTTCTTGCGACCCGTCACCCCGGTACGGCGAACGCCGAAGTCGCGCTCCATTCGTCCAGCTTCTCACTGGGTCTGGGCGGCGGAACGCGTGAGCTGCGTGAGGCACTCGACTCGACCAAGGGTGAAATGGATCTTCTGCGTGCGCAGTATGAACGCGCGGACAAGATCATTCATTACTCCAGCCGATTCGCGATTCCCGCGAATATGGCGATGCACATCCTCGACGAGTCGACGGCGGAAGGCATCGATCCCGAGCTCGCGTTCCGTCTCGTGAGACTCGAGAGCGGCTTCAATCCGCACGCGACGAGCTCCGTCGGCGCGATCGGCTTGACCCAGATGATGCTGCCGACGGCTCGCTATTATGATGGCGGGATCACGAAGGACAAGCTGTACGATCCCACGACCAACCTGCGTATCGGCTTCCGCTATCTCCGCGGGTTGATCAGCCAGTACCACGGGGATGCGAAGCTCGCCCTCCTGGTCTATAACCGCGGTGAAGTGGCAGTGAACAACGCACTCCGCGCGGGCCTTGATCCGTCGAACGGTTACGACCGGATCATTACGAGGGGCTACAAAGGCAAGGGCGTCGTCGAATAGTCCGACGGGCGCAGTCCGAGAAGCACGGAGGGCGAGATCGAATCGATCTCGCCCTCTTTCTTATCGGCGGGGAGTTCCCGCCTGAGCTACGCCCGACTTCGACGAGGATTTGCCGGACGCGTGCGCACTGCGATGACTACTCGAAGCGCGATGCGGGCGACCCGAGACGACCAGCGATTGACCCGGAAAGATGATCGAGCGCTTGAGGCCATTCAGCGCCATGATCGACTTTACGGTCGTGTGATAGTGCTTCGCGATCAGTCCCAAGCTCTCGCCGTGCCGCACGACATGCGTACGAGTCCCGCTCGAGTACCGCTCGATTGACGGGTCGGGCGCATCGGTCGCCGCCGCGGCGACGGCGGCACTTGGAATCAAAAGCACCTGCCCCGCGGCGAGCCTGCCAGTCTTCTTCGATCGCTCGGCCTTTGGATTGAAGAGCAGGATGTACTTAGTGCGAAGATGGAATCGCTCGGCAACAATCTCTGGATCGTCGCCCTTCTTGGTTTCGATTCGTCGAATGCCAACCCGGTCCGATTCGGGAAGGGTTCTGAAGAGGCTATCGAAGGGGGTGGCCGTGCCGATCGGAATGCGCACGCGCAATGAATCGCGCGGTGGCGTCATGCCGCGTAGCACCTGCGGGTTGAGGCGCACGATTTGTTCGAGTGTCGCGCCGGTCGCTTTCGCTATCGCCGCGAGGGGCGTCGCGGGTCCGACTCGCACCGAGTCGTAGACAAACGGCGGAAGCGTTCGAATCTCCATTCCATAGCGGCGCGGTTCCTTCGCGATGAGCGCCGTGGCTATGAGCTGGGGTACGTACTCGCGTGTCTCTCGTGGCAGAAAGTTCTTGTCGGCAAGAGCGAAGAAGCGGTCGTCACCGGTCGTACCCTCGAGATCGTCGGCATACCGCGTTAGGCCGCGCGCGATGCGCCCCGGTCCACCGTTGTATGCCGCTGCCGCGAGGTACAGCGAGCCGAGTTGTTCCTTCAATCCCCTGATGAAACCGACGGCAGCCGTGGTCGACCGCACAGGATCCCGACGCTCGTCGACCCACCAATCGACTCGCATGCCCATGTCGCGCGCGGTCGACGCCATGAACTGCCACATGCCCACCGCCGCGGCACGTGAGTAGGCGTTCGGATCAAAACCGCTCTCGATGAGAGCCAGATAGTACATGTCCTCCGGGAGATGGCCTGCGCGCATCTTCGCACGAATCATCGGCTCGTACCTGCTGCCTTCTTCGAGCTGTGCGGTGATGTCGTCTCGCGCCGAGCCGCTGAACACTCGCAGATAGTGCTGGACACGAGAGGTCGTCTCGTACGAATGAACGTCGATGTCCCACGACGGTGCGTCGCTAGCCGATGAATCAGAACTGGCCTTGGCCTTCGTCGGCGCGCCGCTGTCGCCGAATACCTCGGCTGCTCGCTTGCTCACTTCCGAGTCGCTGACCTTCTCGGTATCGCCGGTCGTCGTGGGCGTGGCGCTTTTGACGGGCTCGGATCGAACTGTGCTGTCGCCGGCTGGGGTGACATTTGAGGTGGTCGCGCCGCGAGCTGCGGTGGAGATCGTTGAGGGCGCCGGAGCCACGACGGGCGCCGGTGCGTGGGCGCAGGCGGCCAGCAGAGCCGCTATCGACATCGATACGGTTTTCTTCACTAATCTCCTCCAACGCCGGCGAAGGTCGCGATCTCCCGCTTCGCGCACGAAAATGCCGCCCTACCGAATTGGGCGGCCAGTGACAACCGCGCTGTTCAAGACAGTATCATCGAGACTTGCTTGGGTCTACCTAACCGCCTGTAGATGATGAGACAGCGCCGGCAGCTAGAAAGGATCACCTGGTAGCGAGGTAATTACCCAGCAATCGATTCGTCGCATTCAGAACGGCCAGAGCCGCTCCTCGCGGCATGTCCTCATCGGCAAGGTAGCAGCCGACCAGGCGCGTCCCCGCCGAATCCCGGACTCCAATCGAAACGATCACCAGGTTCGAATCGAAGGCGCGGATATGCTTCACGCCGATGAGCTCGAAAGAGAGCGAGCCTTCGGCAAACTCCTCCAGTGCGCGGAGGGCCGCCTCTGCTGCCATGCGCAGATCGCCAAGCGGGCTCGATTGTCCCGCGGAGCGCCCGAACCAGCGCTGACCCTCATACTCGAGCTCCACATTGATCGAAACGTGGCCCGACGGCGAGCGCGTGAAGGAGAACTCGCTGAAGCGCAGTCGCTCTCGTCTGAGGGAGCCCTGTGGGCCAGGCTCGGGTAGACCGCCCGGGTCGGTCCTTGGAAGCGACATGAATACGCGAGGTGAGAGGCGATGAGGGAGTGTCTTCTCCACGTATGACACGAGCGACTATGCGAGTTGGCAACGACGTTTTTTTGCTTGTAACCGCCGTCACGGAGGATCTATTTTGAGCGCATGTCTCTCCTCGCCTTGATTGCGATTTCGGGCCAGATGTCGAGTGTGCTGCTTCAGCCGCGCGTCGCTCCGACGACCGACGATTCGTTGCGGGCGCGCATCGAGAGTCGGATTGCTCGAGTGCCTGGTGCGACTGTCGGCGTCGCGTTTCGCGACCTCTCTCGCAGCGACACATTGTACCTCGGCGCCGATGAGCGATTTCACGCTGCGAGCACGATGAAAGTGCCCGTCATGATCGAGCTCTTCCGCCGGATCGATCGGCACCGACTGAGTCTCGATCAGCGACTCGAGTTGAAGAACGAATTCGCGTCGATTGTCGATGGCTCGCCCTACACACTCAACGCCGGCGACGATTCGGATAGCCTCGTTTACACGTGGACCGGTTCGAAGGTGACGGTTCGCGATCTGCTCGAGCATATGATCACGCGCTCGAGCAATCTCGCGACGAATACTCTCATCGGTCTCGTCGGCGCGCAGGCTGCGAATGCGACGGCACACGCGCTCGGCGCTCGGGACATTCAAGTCCTTCGTGGCGTGGAGGACGGAAAAGCCTTCGAGGCCGGGATGAACAACATGACGACAGCGCGTGATCTTGCGACGTTGATGGCAGCGATCGAGACCGGCGTCGCCGCTTCGCGTGCGAGCATCGATTCGATGCGCGCTGTCCTCTTGCGGCAGGAGTTCAACGACGAGATTCCAGCCGGGCTGCCTCCGGGAACGCGCGTCGCGCACAAGACGGGTCAGATCACCGGGCATTTGCACGACGCGGCGATCGTCTACCCGCGTGGTCGCGGGCCCTACGTGCTCGTCGTCCTCACCCGCGGGATCGACGACGAGAAAGTTGCGCGTTCACTCATCGCGGATATCTCGCGGCTCGTTTACGAGCACGCGACGCGCGGCGCTGCGGCGGCCGCGGGGGCACTTAGATGAAAGTGGCCGTCGGCGCCGACCATGCCGGCTTTCCGCTGAAGGAAAAGCTGGTCGAGTCGATTCGGGAAGCCGGACACCAGGTGATCGATTGCGGCGCCGAGCGAATGATTCCGGG
>DATEGN010000137.1:0-12604 GCA_035280125.1 Gemmatimonadaceae bacterium
TGGGCCTGACGAGTCGTCGCGCGCGCGCGATACTGAGCGCCGTGCCAGCGGCGGACGGTCCGATTCCTCGGCTGCTTCACGAGCGGCTTGTCGATTCGAGTCTTCGCGTGCCGGCGGTACTCAGAGGCGCGATCGCGCTTGGGATCGTGTTCAACATGGCCGTGAAACCCGCAACGGCAGGGGCGCTCGCCGTGATGGGACTGGCGCTCGCAGTGGGTGCAGCCGCGGCGCTCATGAGTCGAAACAAGCCGCGTGAAGCATTTGGTTCGCAACAGCGTGGCGCGGCGGCCTGAGTATGACTTTGCATGTGTTGGCTCACCACCAGCGCATAACGAAGCACGGCGCCGCCTCGCGTGCTGCGAGACGGCGCCGTGCTCGAGATGTTGCTTCGTTCAGCTAACTAGAACTGGAATCCGAGGATAATCGGGAGATAGTTCGCCTTGTCGTACGCGAAGCCCGCTGGCTTCTTCGCCTGAATGTTGATGTAGCGCGACTCGATGAAGAGCGCCGACCGGCCGAAGCGGAAGTTGAACCCCCCGCCGCCATACCAGCCGATGTCGGTCTTCGCATTCTGGATCGTCTGTGCGCTGTCCGAGCCAGCCAGGCTCGTGGCGTATCCGGTGATGCGGTGCGCGCCGGCGCCACCGATGAGATAAAAGCGACTCGCGGTTCGGGGCAGAGGCACATTGAGCTTCAGGCCGCCGCTTCCTGAGTAGATCGCGATGTTGCGCGCCGTGGTCGGGTTGCCTTGCTGGTCCAGGAAGTTCGTCTTGCCCGTCAGATTGTCCATTGCCACATCAAAGCGAAGCCCCAAGGGTCCGAAGTCAACGCCAAAGGGCACGGTGACGTTCCAGCCCATGTTGTAGCTGTTGTTGATGTTGGTCTTGAGCTCGCCCATCGGCATTGTGCTTCCGCCCGCGAGACCCATGTAGAAGCCGTTGTTGCGCCGACGAGCGATCCGGAGATCATCTCTCGACCTGGCCTTATCGTGTGCTCTGGCGGTCGAGTCCTGGCGAGCCGCATCCGCAGCCGCGATGGAATCTTTGCGGGCCTGCTCCGCGGCCTGGATCGAATCGCGCCGGATCTGATCCTGACGCTGGATCGAATCCTGCCGAGCGCGCTCGGCGGAGGCGATGGAGTCCTGGCGGGCGCGCTCAGCCGAGGCGATGGAATCCTGATTGACGCGCGACGCGGGTGCCGGGGCCGGTGCAGCCGGCGCCGGACGAGTCGGCCGGTCCTTCGTGACTGGAATGCGGCGCGTCGACGTCGTGCGCCGCGGCGGATCTTGCTGTTGCCCTCGCACTGTCGGGGCTACTCCCAACAGCAGGGCTAAGCCCAGAGTGATCACGCGGCTGCTCGAAAATCTTACTCGCATTGTTGTCCTCTCAGAGGGCGCTTTGGCACCGATCGCTGGAAGATGATCTCAACTCGGGAAGGTGAGGCTCACCACGACATCACCGCTTCGTCGCGGCGTGCCACACGATCCTAGGACGCGTGACTCGCGGAGAGGTCAAATAGCCCCGGTCGAAGTTGCTCACGAGTACCGAACAGGCGAGCATGAGGAGGAGGAAATGAGCACGAGTCCAGCGCCGGAAAGGCCATGAGCGATAACGCGAGGGGGCAACGGCCCGCACAGTCGAGTCGATCCTCGAATCCCACGAATTCCTCGACTGGCGGTCCAAACAAGACCAAGCAGCAAGTGCCCGTGCCTCCACGGCGGACATGGCTGACCTTCCTCCTGCTGCTCGCCGCGAATTTCCTTCTCGTCCGGTTCCTGTTTCCGTCAGGAGGAACACCGACAAAGATTCCCTACACGCTGTTCAAGCAGCAGGTCATCCAGCGGAACGTTCGTGATATCGACAGCCGTGGCGAGAACGTCACCGGGCGGTTCATCGCTCCGGTCACCTATCCTGCGCCGGGAGACACGTCGCACGCGAAGCCAGAGCGCCTAACGACCTTCTCGACGACATTGCCGCCGTTCGTCGACCCGGGATTCGAGGCGCTGTTGATCGATCATGGCGTGCAGATCAACGCCGAGCCGAGCGAGAGCGGCGGAAACTCCCTAACGACATTTCTGTTTGGCTTTGGGCCGGCCCTCCTGCTCATTGTGTTCTATGTCTGGCTCTTTCGACGAGCGGCGAAGGCGGGGGGCGGATTGGGCGGCGGGTTGCTCGGTGGGCTCGGCAAGAGTGGCGCGAGGCGCTTCGATCAACAGCAGGACGGGAAAGTCACCTTCGACGATGTCGCAGGAATCGACGAGGCCGAGAACGAGCTCGTCGAAATCGTCGACTTCCTGCGCGATCCACAGAAATACACGCGGCTCGGTGGCACGGCACCGAAGGGTGTCCTGCTGATCGGCGCGCCTGGCACTGGCAAAACGTTGCTCGCGCGAGCGGTCGCTGGTGAGGCAAATGTCCCATTCTTCTCGATGAGCGGGTCGGAGTTCGTGGAGATGATCGTCGGAGTCGGGGCAGCGCGGGTTCGGGATCTGTTCAAGCAAGCGCGGGAGAACGCGCCAGCGATCATCTTCATCGACGAGCTCGATTCGATCGGTCGAGCACGCGGCAGATCCGTGATCAGCGGATCGAGCGAGCAAGAGCAAACGCTCAATCAAGTTCTGACCGAGATGGATGGCTTTTCCAGCCGCGAAGGAATCATCGTCATCGCGGCGACGAACCAGCCGGATATTCTCGACAAGGCGCTCCTCAGGCCAGGTCGCTTCGATCGTCGAGTCGTCGTCAACCTACCCGACAAAAAGGGTCGCTCCGCAATTCTCGCGGTACACACTCGTCGCGTTCCACTTGCTGCCGACTTGACGCTGGACCAGATCGCGGCGTCGACGCCTGGTTTGTCGGGTGCCGACTTGAGGAACCTCGTAAACGAGGCGGCTTTGCTCGCGGCGCGTCGCGATCAAAACGAAGTGCACGAGAAGGATTTCATGGATGCTCTCGAGAAGATCGTTCTGGGGCCGGAGCGTCCACTTCTAATGAGCAAACAGGATCGCGAGCGGATCGCCTATCATGAGGGTGGTCACGCCATTCTGGGTCTTGTTGTTCCTGGCGCGGATCCCGTGCACCGCGTCACGATTGTCCCTCGCGGTCAGGCCCTGGGCGTCACCTATCAGCGGCCGGATACGGATCGTTACAACTATCCCGAGGCCTACCTTCGTGCGCGAATCGTTGGAATGCTCGGTGGGCGCGCGGCGGAGGAAATCGTGTACGGTACGAAGACGACCGGCGCGCAGGACGACATCGATCAGGCGACGTCGCTCGCGCGAAACATGGTGACACGGTGGGGCATGAGTGATCGTTTGGGTATGGTGCGCCTGGCCGGTCGCGAGAATCCGTACTTGGTCGGCTTGGACGGGGACAACGAAGCCCCAGCTTCGCTGAGCGAAGAGACGTCGCGCACGATCGACGCTGAGGTCCGGCGCATCATCGCCGAGAGTCACGGCGAAGCAACTCGATTACTGACGACTCATCGGCGGGAGCTCGATGCGCTCGCCGAGGCGTTGCTCGCGCGCGAGACGCTGGACGAGCAGGAGATTCTCGAAGTGACTGGGCTGCCGCCAGCGCCAGCGTTGGAGACGAAGAGGTTAGAGGGTAGAGGGTAGGAGACGGCCGATCCGAAAATTGCGAGCAGACCGTACGGACCGGCTTCTCCGGCATAGTTGCCATTCCCCGACACGAGGCTTCGGGCATTGCTCAGACGCATGACGAACGAGTTGCCAGGGACAAGTGTGGGGCCAGGGTCCTCGCTCCACATGCCATTGACGAGCTCTGCGCCACCTGCCACACACTATATACGCCGATCGATGATTCGTTAGGCACCCGCGTTGGGACGCTCCCGGAGCAGATGCCCTTCTTCGAGTGGCAGCACAGCGCGTATCGGAACGAGCAGAGCTGCCAATCCTGCCACATGCTTCATCAGCGGACGAGCGCGTACGCGCTACCGCATCGACGTCACGCGCGCACGAGGTCCATTTCAGGTCGAGGCCGAGCTTTGGTATCAACCGATCGGCTTCCGCTGGGCGGAGAATCTCCGGCTGCGACGGTCGGAGGAAGGAAAGCGATTCTTGGGCTACTATAAGACGATGTCGGATGTGTCCAGTATCGTGCTCGCTCGCAACACCGTGACGCTCAGATGAGCGTGCACGGACTGTTTATCGAAATTTGATGTTCTTGTTAGGCGCTGGCGCTCACAATCGCCAGCCTCGACGCCAGCAAGCGGCGCTCACAACGGCGCGTTGCCACACGTCACGACGACCGGGAATGCGAGTTGCTCCCTGTGTCGTGCCTGCGTCCCGCGATTGAGCTCACGACTGAGCACCTCGCGCGATACGAAGCAGGCAAGTCGACACAAGGAGGTTCTCATGTCGAAACACACTCAAAGCACCGTAGCCCAATCATCGGCGTGGTATACGGAGGTGGGCCATGGCTGAGATTCCCATCGAACGTCGCGAGCATCGTGGCTCGCTGTGGGCGTGGCTCATCGGACTCGTCGTGCTGCTGCTGTTGATCTGGCTTGCCGCCACTCGGCGACATGTGCCGCAGACTGCCGTCGCCCCCGGTGACACGACGAGCGCCGCGGGAGAGATCGCACCGGCGTACCCAGGCGCGACACCGGGAGCAACGGGATCGGCGGCGACGCCATCTGTCGCGACAGCGTCTGGCGCGATCGCCGAGTTCTCGAGATTCATCGGTGCTGCCGGTCCGAACCTCACGGACGCGGAGCAGCGCGAATACACGGCCGGCGGAATCCGTCGCCTCGCTGACGCGCTGTCCTCGGAGGGCGTGACGGGCCCGTCGATTGATAACATGCACAACAAGGCTGACGCCCTCCAGAGCTCCGGTCCCGCCTCGGCCAAACACTCGGACATGGCACGCGCGGCGTTTCTCTCGGCCGCCGACGCATTCGACTCACTCAAGCAATCGCATCCAAACCTGAACGCGGCGGGCGTGCGCAACGCGGCCGATGCGGTCAAACCCGGGACGCATTTTCTGAGGGAGAAGGGCGACGTGCAGCGCTTCTTCGATACCGCTCGGGATGCGCTGGAACAACTCTCACCGGTGCGGTGAACGGCTCCCCGTTCATCGAGTTTCACAATTGTTGACGCCGCAACGGCGGCAGGATATTTACAAAATGCATAATGAAGCCGATCCATCAAAATGGAATGAACGGAATGTCGGTGCCGCCGGCAAATTCGGGGAGCGCGCCGGTGACACAAGCTCGCGACTGGCCATGCTCGGCGACCTTCACGATTTTCAGGTCGCCGAGGGCTACCCGGACATACGCGGCTGGAATGTCGTGGCCGCCGATAACCGGACTTGCGGCCGAGTGCACGAGCTGATCGTGGATATCGAGACGATGCGCACCCGGTATCTCGACATCCGGCTCGACAGTGCCGCCTCGGGACTCGACGAACAGCGCGATGTGCTCGTACCAATCGGGACGGCGCGCCTCGATGACCGCAACGATCGCGTGATCCTCGATGAGGCGACGGCATCGCGACTCGCAAGTCTCCCGCAATTCACGCCCGGCAATCTCACGCGCGATCACGAGAACGCTCTGCTTTCCGTCCTTGGTACGTCAGCGACAGGTGCAGGCGCCGCCTTTTACTCCGGCCGGCATTTCGACGATCGCGAATTCTACCGTAATCGCGGCGAGCAACGCGTAGATCGTGATGTCCGTGGCGAACGCGAGATTCGGAGTGATCGCGAGGTCCAACTCGCCCGCTCGGACGAGGAAGTCGGGCGACTCACGCGTTCCGAAGAGGAATTGACGATTGGAAAGCGGCAGATCGAGGAAGGCGAGGTCGACATCCGCAAGCACGTCGAGACCGAGCATGTGGCGAGACCGGTCACGACGCGTCACGAAGAGGTGACGATCGAACGCCAGAATATCGACGCGTCACGGGCTGGGGCCGCTCCGCCGAACATTCGCGACGAAGAGATCCGTGTGCCGCTCGTCGAAGAGGAAGCAGTCGTGGAGAAGCGACCGATCCTCAAAGAGGAGCTCGTGATCAAGAAGCACGCGGTGCCGGATACGAAGCAAATCGAAGCAGATATCAGGAAGGAGAGGATCGACGTCGAAGATACGACCCACGGGCGGGGGCTGCGTCGGGATAAGGATACCGACGCGGATCTGGGCGGGCGGTGATCCTGTCCGAGCACGCGCTCATCGAAAATTCAGTCATCCAGGATTTTTGAACCGCAGAGGATGCGGAGGACGCAGACGGACTGCTTGTTGCACCTTTGCGTCCTCCGCGGTTCACAGAAGGGGTCTTCTTCTCGTTAGGAAGCCTTTTGTGCGGCCGGTGACATCTCGAGGTCCAAAATAGCCAGTCACGATTCGCTCACTTTGGCTGCCGCTTCACCGGTCGAATGGAACGAACGCGGAACGCCGACGTATTGGCGGTGCCGAGTCGCGACGTGCTCCGATCCAGCGTTAGGCACCGGCCGGTGAAATTGGCACCGTCGCAGAGCTGCCAGATGCCTTTGCCGATGGTCACACTGCGCGTCGGACGCGATGGGGACAGATTCGCCAGCGTCGCGGTGTAGTTCACCGGACGGCCTCGGTAATTCGGCTGATCAAAGAGAACAACGTACCAATCCGTCGGCGGCCACGGAGCCGGTGCGGGCGGGGTGGCGGGCGGTATGGGCGCTGGCGCGCCGACGCGCCGCATCGATGAGATGGTGTTCGCCCATCCGTTTCGCCTGAGATCGCGTTCCTCACCGGAAACCACGACGCAACGGCCCTTGTAGTGGTCGTCTTGACAGACTTCCCATTGCTCGCCGCGGGCGATTCTCAAACTGGCAATCTTGTCGTTGAGGTTGAGGGCCTTCAGGACAGGCACGTCGTGTTGAAAGGTGGCGCTCGTCCCGCGAAAGTCTCGCGCGGTGAACACGGTGATGCCCACGCCTCCACCCATCTGTCGCTCCTGGCCGGCAGCGCTCGCCACCGCTGCGACCATCGAAAGCACACTCAGCGTGAGCTGGCCACGAATTCTTGCCTTGCTCATGATGAAATCCTCCTCCGCTTACTCGTCGATTTGCGCGCGCGGACGCGGCGAGAGGATTTCGTTTCGAAGTCTGTGCCAGCGTGCGCCGCTGAGCGACGATGTCACGCTCATGCACATGGGTTCACACCTGTGCACCGCTCAAAGATTGACTCGCACGACCCGCAATCCAGGACGAGCGCTTGCCCGCAACGGGAGTTTCAATATCTCGCCCAACTCGTGTGCGAACGCGTTCGCGGCGGTTATCGAGCCAAACAATACTTCGATATTTGGCGTTCCGTTGTCCCCCACCAGCGACACGCTACATCGGCTTTGTTCGGGCGACGATGACGTCTGCCGAAAGGTCATCCCGTAGTCGATGATTGCAATTTCGCTGAACTGGCTGATCGGAAATCGTCCGACCGGGACTTTGAGCGAGTAACCCCATGCACTCACTGCTTGCGTCGTGATGTCCGTGGCGGACAAGCACCCGCGCGCGCCCATGCTGATATTGTCGCGCACGCGTCGGACGATCGTCCAGCAGAGCGCGACGCCAAAAAGCAGGGCACCGAACCCGGCGACGAACTGTGCCTCGAGCAGCGAGCCAACGACCGCTGTCGCATATACGCCGGCAATGATGAAAAACAGCTTCACCACCTGCACCCACGTCGCCGCGGTATCAAAGTGATAGGGAAGGGAAAGCATCGATTGCTCTCTCGGGTGAAGAATACGAGGATACTAAACGCGCGGGGTTGCCTTGTGAGGACTGAGAAATGTCTCGGAAGTCACGTGACACTGTTCTCAAGCGCGCAGTCCCTAGTGAGAATGACTGAATACAAGCCCACCCTCTTCGACCGGCACGGCCCGGCGGCACTGGATAGAGTCCGCATCGTTGCGTACGCGGCGATGGTGTTTGGGCTGACATTCGGGGCGCTGGCGCTCTACCTCGGCTTCTCGATCTGGACATTCGCGGGTTCACTCATCGCAGCGGTCTTGGCCGGCGCGGCGACACAGTTCTTCACAGATGCCGTAGGTGACGCTGCGACGACGCTTGCAACTGGAGGAGGCACGTCATCCGCGACCGACTTCTCCTATCAAGCCGCGCTCGTTATGCAGGGGAGAGTGGACGAAGCACTCGCCTCGTTCGAGGCGCTGATTGCTTCCTCGCCGACGGCGATCGAACCAAGGGTCCGTGCTGCTGACCTCTACAGTCGCGATCCGGCTCGAGCTCGACGCGCCGCCGATCTCCTCCGCGAGGCACAGCGGATCCCTGGAATTGCACCAGGCCGCGACACTTACGTCACGAACCGTCTCGTTGACTTGCTAACGGGCCCGCTCGCCGATCCTGGTCGTGCGCTTGTCGAGTTGCGGCGCTTGATCGAGCGATACCCCACCAGCAAGGCCGCGAGCCATGCGCGCGACGCTATCGCGCGACTGAAATCGCTGGGATGACCCGTCAGAGCACCACAATCGGAGCCGTCCAGCGGAATGTGCCCCACTCCAGTACGAGCGTGCCGTGGCGCGCGTCCGACGGTGCGATGGAGATCGTGAACTTCTCGACCGGTGCTTGCGCCGTTCGCGTATCGAGCGAAGCCCTCCCTAGGTCTGACGATTGGTCGTATTCGGTGCCCCACTGTCCGACTTGCTTGTTCACGATCAACTCGGCCCCATTCTCCCGCGGCAGTGTCCAGAGCGTGTAGGTGCCTTTGGGTAGGCGCATGCCCGCGAGCGTGATCGCCGTCGACGTCGTGAACTGCGTCGCGGCATTCGCTCCCGTGCGCCACACATTCCCGATCGGAATCAGACTGCCGAGCAGGACGCGACCTCGTGCAAGCGGCCGACCGTAATCGATAAGAAACGAGGCGCCACCAATCGAGCCTCGTGCCGTATCACGAACGCTCAATTGCTTTACTCCGCTGTTCGCCTCCAATGCGGCGAATCGGGCACCAATCGCGGCGACATTTGGTTGTGTCGGTATTCGCCTTACGTCGACCTTATAGGTCGACCGCGCGCCCGAGTAGGTGAGCATATGATAGGCGGAATCGTAGGTCGCCTCGCCGACGCCCGAGAGCCAATTGTGGCGGAGCTCAGCCTTGTGTCCCGGGAGCGGACGCACGAACCCCTCGTGCAGTCCAAAGTTGTCGAACTCCCGGTCGACGTAAAACTGCAGAACGCGCACGCGGTCGCCCTGTGCGAGCCTCAGTGAATCAGCGCGTTTCAACGCGCCGGCAAAGTACAGGTCGATGAGACTGTACATCTGAGGTATGTGCGCCATCGTGAGTCCACGGGCGATGTAGAACGTTTTGGCTTTTGTGCCGGTGCTATCCTGCTTCGTGACGTAGACCGAATCGCCGGTGTTGTCGGCGACGACATGACGTACTCGCTCGTCAGCCGGTTCGCTCGGCGTCGTGATGTCCATTACAAGATGCTTAAGACTGCCATCGGGGCCGAGTACGATCTCCGAGTGTCGCTGACGAACGCTCGGGAATCGGTCCACTTCGTCACTCACGAGCGTGTTGCCATTGCGGGTGACACTTTCGACGGAAACGGTGTCCACGCCGAGCAGCGCGATGAAGCCATAGCGCTCGGTCGGCCGTCTGGTGCCGCAGGCTTGGATGGCGAGGAAGAGCAGGGCGACTCGTTTCATGGCTCGACGACTGTCGGGAAGGTCCCAGCGTACGACGCGGCGGGAGTCCTGCGCAACAGCTCGAAGAAACGCTGACGAGAATCTTACGGGCGAGCGAACGGGGAACAGGGAACGGGGAACAGGGAGCGGAGGATCGGAACGAAGCGCTTCGTTTCGAATTCCCCGTCCCCCGTGCCCCGCTCTCCGTGCCCTCTCCCTGCCTCCGCGACTTGCGACGCGCTGCGGCCGCGAGTTTCATACCTCGACATGACTGAGCCTCTCCTTCTGCACGAGGATCGTTTCTTCGACCCCGATCCGGCGATCCGACGCGCCGCGCGATCGCTGTACGAAGAAACGCGCGATTTGCCGCTCGTTTGCCCGCACGGGCACGTCGATGCGAATCTGCTCGCGGAGAATGCGTCGTTTTCGGAGCCGACGCAGCTGATCATCACGCCGGATCACTACATCATCCGGATGCTGTACTCGCGCGGCATCGGGATGGAGACACTTGGCGTATTGCGCAGCGACGGTGGGCGCGTGGCGCGCGATCCGCGGCAGATCTGGCAAGTGTTCGGGGAACACTACTATCTCTTCCGCGGTACGCCGACCGGCGTCTGGATCGATCACGAGCTCCACGAGCTCTTCGGGATTCGGATCAAGCTCGACGCCGAATCCGCGCAAACCATCTACGACGAGATCGCGCGCCAGCTCGCGAAGCCGGAATTCCGGCCGCGGGCGTTGTTCGATCGCTTCAAGATCGAAGTGCTGTCGACGACGGACAAAGGAACGGATCGGCTCGACGCACATCGAGCGATCCGAGAGTCGGGCTGGCGCGGCAACGTGATTCCAACTTTTCGGCCCGACGCGTTAATGCGAATTGCCGGCAACGCTTGGCGAAACGAGCTCACGGATCTCGAGCGCGTTCACGACGACGCCATCGACAGCTTTGGTGATTTCATCCAAGCGCTGGAGGCGCGTCGGGCATTTTTCAAGACGATGGGCGCGGTAGCGACCGACCACGGGGTGGTCGAACCGTACACGGAGCGGCTCTCCCCAACGGAGATGGATCAGTTGTTCCAACGCGCCAAGCAGGGCAGCGCAACGCCGGCGGATCAGCGGCGCTTCGAGGCGCACATGCTCATCGAGATGGCGCGAATGAGCGTCGACGACGGACTCGTTATGCAGCTGCATGCGGGCTCCTTTCGCGATCACAATCGCCTCGTGTTCGACCGCTACGGCACAGACAAAGGCGGGGATATTCCGGTCACTACAGAGTACACTCGCAATCTGCGCGCACTGCTCGACGAATTCGGCAACGATCCAGGCCTCACCCTTGTGCTGTTCACGCTCGACGAGTCCGCGTACGCGCGCGAGCTGGCGCCGCTGGCGGGCCACTATCCGGCAGTGCGCCTCGGACCGCCCTGGTGGTTCCACGACTCCATCGAGGGCATGACCCGATTCCGTCAGCAAACGACGGAAACAGCGGGCCTCTACAACACGGCTGGATTCAACGACGACACCCGTGCGTTCTGCTCGATTCCAGCGCGCCATGACCTTTCGCGACGGGTGGATGCGAACTTCCTCGGCGGATTGGTCGCGCGGCATGTCGTCGACATGAGCGATGCCCGCCGGATGGCACACGCGCTCGCGTACGATCTGGTGAAGGAAACGTACAAGCTCGGGAGTCCCACGCTAGCGCGTCCGCCGCAAGCACACGGGGCGCTCGTTTCGTCATCTTCTACTGCATCTTCATGACCACCGTCCAGTCAGCGCAGGCAACGAGGACCGATGCGTTAGGCTCGATCCGCTCGATGAAGCTCGTGCCGGTCATCGTCATCGACTCGGCGGCCGATGCGGTACCGCTCGCCGCCGCGCTCTCCGAGGGCGGACTGCCGTGTGCGGAAGTAACCTTCCGAACGCCTAACGCTGCTGAAGCGATCACGCGGATCGCCAGCAAGTTCCCGGACATGCTTGTCGGCGCGGGAACCGTGCTGACGCCGCAGCAAGCGGCGCGAGCGCTCGACGCGGGCGCTCGATTCGTCGTCGCGCCCGGATTCAATCCGGCCGTCGTCGATTTCTGCCAGGAGCGCGCAGTGCCAGTGTTTCCTGGGGTCTGTACTCCGACCGAGATCGAGATGGCATTGATGAAGGACCTTTCCGTGCTGAAGTTCTTTCCAGCTGAGGCAGCGGGCGGGCTCGCATTTCTCAAAGCAGTGTCCGCGCCCTATACCGGCGTCGAGTTCATGCCCACCGGCGGGATCAACATTGGGAATCTCACGAGCTATCTCGGATTCAAGCGCGTCGTCGCGTGCGGTGGCTCGTGGATGGCGCCGACGGAGTGGATCGCCGCCAAGCAGTTCGATCGCATTCGCGCCGAGACTGAGCGCGCAGTGACGCTCGTGCGCGAGCTCGGCGCGGGCGTTGGCTTCGCCGGAGGATCCTAACGATGACACAGGTAGTCACCTTCGGTGAGGTGATGCTGCGGCTCAAGTCGCCGGGCTTCGAACGCCTTTTTCAGTCGGCGATGCTGGAGGCGACCTTCGGCGGCGCGGAGGCGAACGTCGCGGTGTCGCTCGCGCACTTCGGAATGCCAGCGCGGTTCGTCTCGGCGGTGCCCTCCAACAATATCGGTGACGCATGCGTCGCCGAGCTGCGGCGCTACGGTGTGGACACGAGCGCGATCCAACGCCAGGGCGACCGGCCCGGGGTTTACTTCCTCGAGCCAGGCGCGAACCAGCGGCCGTCGAAAGTGACCTACGATCGCAGCGGATCATCGATCGCGACGGCAAAGCGCGGTGATTTTGATTGGCGCGCCATTTTCGATGGCGCAACGTGGTTTCACATCAGCGGTGTGACGCCGGCAATCAGTGCGTGTGCTGCTGATCTCGCGCTCGAGGCGGTGCAGGGGGCGCGTTCGCTCGGCCTGACCGTCTCCTGTGATTACAACTATCGAAAGAATCTCTGGCGGTGGGGCAAGAAGG